>NZ_CP121106.1:3012351-3241744 GCF_029623755.1 Altererythrobacter sp. CAU 1644 | reverse complement strand
GGCGCGGTATCGTCGAGGTCGAGGACATTGACCGTGAGGGTCTGGGTGCTGGTGTTGCCGGCTGCATCTTCGGCCTGGACCACGATGACATAGCTGTTGTTGGTATCGCTATCGACGGGGGCTTCGAAGTCGGGGCTGGCATTGAACGCGATCGCACCGGTTGCCGGATCGATCGCGAGATCGCCGCTGTCGGTGCCACCGATGATCGACCAGGTCACGCCTTCGTCGGCGGACATGGTGGTGACCGCGGTTGTGCCTTCATCGACGTCGATGGTGGAGCTGGCATCGCCCGGGCCGCCCGAGGGACCGGAAATGACCGGCGCGGTATCGTCGAGGTCGGTCTCGGTGAGGGTGATGTCCATGCTGGCCGAGGTGAGGCCATCGCTGGCCTGGACGGTGAGCACATGGGCTGGGTTGCCGGTCTCGAAATCATTGGCTTCGGCTGCGACGCCTGCCGGGGTCAGTGAGATCGCGCCGGTGGCCGGATCGATCTCGTACCAGCCATTGGGATCGCCAGCGATGATGGCATAGGTCAGCGCTGCGGTGCCGCCGGTCGCAGCAATGCTCGCCAGCACATCGCTATCGGCAGAGTTCTCGGCATAGCTGAACGCATTGCCGCTGGTGAAGCTGATCGGTGAACCTTCGGGCAGGTCGAGCACGTTGACCGTCACCGTCTGCACCGTGGTGTTGCCGGCCGCGTCGGTGGCGGTCACTTCGATGACATAGCTGTTGTTGGTGTCGCTATCGACGGGGGCTTCGAAGTCGGGGCTGGCATTGAACGTGATCGCACCGGTAGTCGGATCGATCGCGAGATCGCCTGCATCCACTCCGCCGGTGATCGACCAGGTCACCGTCTCATTGGCCGTCAGCGTTGCGACGCTGGTCACACCTTCGTTGACATCGAAGCTTGCCGCCGAGGTGATGGTTGGCGCGGTATCGTCGAGGTCGAGGACATTGACCGTGAGGGTCTGGGTGCTGGTGTTGCCGGCTGCATCTTCGGCCTGGACCACGATGACATAGCTGTTGTTGGTATCGCTATCGACGGGGGCTTCGAAGTCGGGGCTGGCATTGAACGTGATCGCACCGGTTGCCGGATCGATCGCGAGATCGCCGCTGTCGGTGCCACCGATGATCGACCAGGTCACGCCTTCGTCGGCGGACATGGTGGTGACCGCGGTTGTGCCTTCATCGACGTCGATGGTGGAGCTGGCATCGCCCGGGCCGCCCGAGGGACCGGAAATGACCGGCGCGGTATCGTCGAGGTCGGTCTCGGTGAGGGTGATGTCCATGCTGGCCGAGGTGAGGCCATCGCTGGCCTGGACGGTGAGCACATGGGCTGGGTTGCCGGTCTCGAAATCATTGGCTTCGGCTGCGACGCCTGCCGGGGTCAGTGAGATCGCGCCGGTGGCCGGATCGATCTCGTACCAGCCATTGGGATCGCCAGCGATGATGGCATAGGTCAGCGCTGCGGTGCCGCCGGTCGCAGCAATGCTCGCCAGCACATCGCTATCGGCAGAGTTCTCGGCATAGCTGAACGCATTGCCGCTGGTGAAGCTGATCGGTGAACCTTCGGCAACGTCAGTTTCCGACAGCGTTATCGTCTGAGCGATCACGTCGGAGCCGTCATTGGCCTGTACTGTAATCGTACGACTATTCGGCGTAGTCTCAAAGTCGTTCGGTTCGGCGGCTGCTACACCGGCCGGTGTCAGCGAGATTTGCCCTGTGGTTGGATTGATTTCGTACCAGCCATTCGCATTACCGGAAGTGATCGAATAGGTGACCGCGCCCGCTGCATTGGCGGTCTGGACGGTGCCGATAACGTCCGCGTCTCCCGAATTCTCAAGATAGCTGAAAGCGCTGGACGAAGTGAATGTCAACGAACTCGATCCTGGGCCGGGGAAATAGAGATTCAGGGCATTGAGCGCGCCACCCGAGTTGGCGCTCCCGTCGAGGCTGTCGGGAAGCAATGTCGAGAGGTTCAACGAACTCTGCGGAAACTGCAGGATGTAGGTCTTTGAACCACCACCCGGGGCGGTGTAGCCATCATTCTGATTGGTCGAAGTGGTCAGGCCGATCCAGTCGAATCCGCCGCCGCTAGTATTCTTGACCCAGTTGATCGCGGCCGGAAAGACGAGGGTCGATCCATTCGCATAGGTGATTGTGGCGGTGACCGCGGTGTCGTTACCCTGGCTGCCGCCCCAATTTCCGTCATTCGATTCTTGGCTGATGGTGATCGAGGAGATGCTCAGCGGCGAGAACAGCTGGGCGTTCGAAGTTCGGTTAGGCCCATTGGAATATTCGGCAATTGCACCGCTCGAAAACTCGGCGGTCAGCGTGACCGTCGAACTTTGCGCGTGCGCAGGTGCGACCAGCATGAAAGACAGCGTGATCGCCGAACAACCTATGTATTTCCTCACTCTTCAAAGCCCTGTTCAACTCAAGATCTACGCGGCTCTACGGAGGCGTGGTTAAGATGGGGTTAGGGATGATTGTTGGTGGGACGCGGTATCGGCCCTCGTGCGCCGATGGGGCGGATATTTATTGCCGCCCCGAAATCCGGTGAGATAGGAAACTCCCGGGCGAAGACCGTCGCCTTCCACCACCCGTTTGTAGCTCGATCTGGCGCTTCTGCTCTTGCCGCGTGCGGCCCGCAGGCTTAACCACGCGCGCCATGCAAATGACTTATCGCCCCGTCATCTCCTCGACCGGCCTGTTCACGCCAGAGGACAGCATCACCAACGAAGAACTCGTCGCCAGCTTCAACGCATATGTCGAGCTCCACAACGCCCAGCATGCCGCGGCAATCGCGGCGGGAAGCATGGAACCCTTGCAGCCGAGCTCGGTCGAATTCATCGAGAAGGCCAGCGGGATCAAGGCGCGCCACGTGATGGCGAAAGAGCCGGTGCTCGATCCAGAGATCATGGCACCGCGCTGGGAAGAGCGGCCCGACGAGGAGCTATCCATCCTTGCCGAGATCGGCGTCAAGGCGTGCCGGGATGCGCTGGAGCGGGCCGGACGCGATGCGAAGGACGTCGATGCCGTGCTTTGCGCGGCCTCGAACATGCAGCGCCCCTATCCGGCGATGGCGGTGGAGATCCAGGACGCACTCGGGATCGACGGCTTCGGCTTCGACATGAATGTTGCCTGTTCCTCGGCGACTTTCGGTATCCAGACGGCTGCCGACTACATTCGCGCAGGCAATGCCAAGAGCGTGCTCGTCGTGAGCCCCGAAATCACTTCGGGTCATCTCAATTGGCGCGACCGCGACAGCCACTTCATCTTCGGCGATGTGGCGACCGCCGTGCTTGTCGAGGACGCCGCCGTGGCGCCGGCCGAGCATTGGGATATCCTCGGCACCAAACTCAAGACCGTGTTCTCGAACAACATCCGTAATAATTTCGGCTTCCTCAACCGCGCTCATCCGGAAAGTGCGGGCGCGCCCGACAAGCTGTTCGTCCAGGAAGGGCGCAAGGTATTCAAGGAAGTCGTGCCCATGGTCGCGCAGATGATCATTGACGAAGCGCAGCGTCTGGAACTCGATCCGCAGGGGCTGAGGCGCTTGTGGCTGCACCAGGCCAATGCCGGGATGAACCGCCTCATTGCACACCGGGTGCTGGGCCACGAGGCCGATGCCGACGAGAGCCCGACCGTGCTCGACACTTACGGCAACACCTCGAGCGCAGGCTCGATCATCGCTTTCCACAAATACAGCGAGGATCTAGCCGAAGGGGATGTGGGGCTGATCTGCAGCTTCGGCGCGGGTTATTCGGCGGGAACGGTGTTCGTCCGCAAGGTCGGCTGAGCGAAGGGGCTGGGGATCCGGTCCCAGGCCCTGATGACGGCCTTGACCACCCACCACAGCACTATCATCGCGGCGATCGATACCAGCCCGTCGACCGCATAGTGATAGGCGGTGTGGACCGATCCGATCCAGATGACGATCATGAACACGAAGAATGCGCGGCCCAGCCCGGGCGAAACTTTCCGCGCTGCGAGCCAGTAGAGCGCGCAGATCGCAACATGCATGCTGGGCATCGCGGTGATTCCGCTGCCAAGCCCGCGTTCGTTGAGATGGAAATTCTCCAGCAGCATCTGCTGGACCGGCACGACCATGATGGGGATTTCGCGATTGGCGGCGGCAAGATAGTCGGTCTGCGCGCGAAAGGTGTCGATTCCAAGCAGCGGCTCGGCAAAGACCGGCCCGACCGACGCCAGCCAGGTTGCCATCAGCCCCCCGATCAGCATCCAAGACATGGCATAGCCGAGGAAGAACTGCCGCCTGATTATCTCATTCACCTGCGGCGAGAACGCGAAGTACAGGGGGCCGACGTAGAGCAGCAGGATCCACAGGTGATAGATCGCCGCCACAATGGCGGTCACCACGGGGTAGCCCAGCAGTGGCTGGAGCAGCAGCCAGGGGTCATACCCGAAGAACAGGGCGCGATCCCAGGCGATGAAGGTCTCGTCCCAGGTATACTCGGTGAAGAGCGGGATCATCGACTTGATGCTCGAGAAAGCCGGAATGATCACGACGCACAGCGCGAACATCGGCAGGCCCACGATGAGGTGATGACGGGCCGTGCGTGAAAGCAACCTCTCGCGCACCCAGGCGATCGGGCTCTCGGGTTTGGCCCGGGCGAGGCGCCACAACAGCACCGGACCGCCGACAAAAATGAAGAACCCTGCGAACAGCCCAAGATTATGGGCGATGCTCTGGAAGCCGAACTCGACGCCATAGCTTTGCCACAACCAGGCGCAAACAAGCATGCCGGCGATCGCGAACAGATAGAGTGGGATTTGTCCCCACAATGCCTCCACTGTCCTGAAATCGGGCTTCACGTCATTCTCCCCGGTCCGGATGCCAGCTATCGCACGGCCCGATAGTCGAGATAAAGGGCACCAACGGCCGATATCCCACAAACAGACGCGACCTAGCGTAAAGCTGATTAACGACGCGCGAAAATCGGGGCCGAGCAGGCAAAGAAGCAACTCCGGCTTGTTCGCGCGGCCTCATCCGCCTAGATCGCTGTCATGGCAGGTGAAGTTTTGGACAACAAGGGTCGTGGCGATGTCAGCTGGAGCTGGCCGCCGATCCATCCCGAAGGTCGCAAGTTCGGGCTGATCACAGCCGCGATTGCGCTGGTTACGGCATTTTTTGCGTGGGAGACCATTGCGTGGCCGATGGCGTTCCTGACGCTCGGCGTGCTGGCCTTCTTCCGCGATCCCGAACGCGTCGTGCCGCAGGCGGACGACGTGATCGTATCGCCCGCTGACGGGCTGGTCTCGCTCATCACCGAAGTCGACCCGCCGGTCGAGCTGCAGATCGACGACGGATCGGGATCCAAGGGCCTGCCAGCGGGCAAGGTTACGCGCGTTTCGATCTTCATGAGTGTGTTCGACGTACACATCAATCGCGCGCCGATCGGCGGTACGGTCCAGCGGGTGGTCTACATCCCCGGGCGGTTCATGAATGCCGATCTCGACAAGGCGAGCGAGGAGAACGAGCGGCAGCACATTCTGATCGAACGACAGGATGGTCTCGCCATCGGATTTACCCAGATCGCCGGGCTCGTTGCGCGCCGGATCGTGCCCTTCGTCAAGCCGGGTGACATCGTCGCCGTCGGGCAAAGGGTTGGGTTGATCCGCTTTGGCAGCAGAGTCGATGTCTACTTGCCTGCCGGGACCGATCCCAAGGTGCTGCTGGGCCAGAAGGTGATCGCGGGCGAAACCGTGCTGGCCGAGCTTGGTTCGCAAAAGCTGATCGAAGGCATCGCGCAGTGATGGATGAACCCGACCTTCCGCGAGTGGGCCCCAAGGCCGCGGAAGACGAGGTTCCATCGGGCAAGAGCACGCGGGGGCTGACGCTCCGCGCCATGTTGCCGAACGCCATCACCGCAGCAGCGCTTTGCTCGGGACTGACCGGCATTCGGTTTGCGGTGAGCGGCGAATGGAATTTCGCTGTCATCGCCATCATCCTCGCAGGGGTCCTCGACGGCATCGACGGCAGGATCGCGCGCCTGCTCAAAGCCCAATCGCGCTTCGGCGCAGAGCTCGACAGCCTCGCCGACAACGTCTCGTTCGGTGTGGCCCCGGCCTTGATTCTCTTCATGTGGGCCTTGCAGGACCTTCCGCGCGTCGGCTGGTTCGCCTCGCTCGCATTCGCGGTGTGCATGGCCCTGCGACTGGCGCGCTTCAACGCGCGGATCGACATGGACGATCAGCCGCACAAGTCGGCCGGTTTCCTGACGGGCGTACCTGCTCCGGTCGGCGCGGGTCTCGCCTTCCTGCCAGTCTACCTGTGGCTGGAAACGGGAATCGATGCGTTTCGTACGCCGCTGTATCTTGGCATCTGGGTCGCGGTGATCGCGTTCCTGCTGATCTCCAACATTGCGACGCTGAGCTGGTCGTCGATCAGGCCTCGGCGCAACATTCGCCTCGAGTTCCTGGCGCTGTTCGGGATCCTGTTCGGGGGCGGGCTGCTACTCGAACCGTGGTGGACGCTGATTGCGATTTGCGTCGTCTATCTCGCACTCGTGCCGGTTGGCCTGGTACGATATGGCCGCATCAAGCGGCAACGGCGCGCGGCAGCCGCGGTACCGGGCGACGCATAGCGCTACGCTGCATGGCGGCCCGGGGCCGCAGCTTCACGACATCCACGGTGGGCGCGGGATTGGCAATCTGCGCCATTTCCGCACGAAGCATGCGCAAGGCGTTCCCGGCGCGGATGGCGCTGTCGGCGAGGCAGGAGAGGGCCGCAACTGCGGCAAGAGCGAACAGGGCAACCAGCAGATAGGCAATCATCGTTTCGTCTCACTACCAGGGCGGACAAGCCTGTTGACAAGCTGTGCGCGACTAGGGGAAAATCCGGATTGACGCGGTCAGTTCCGCGCCAGAACGATATGTTCTCTTTTTGTTCTCACCTGTCAAGGCGAAAATGCGCCCAATGGAATCGCGTGAGCGGCGAATTGAGGCTGGATTTTGTCGAAATGAACGGCTAAGGGCGCGCCTTCCGCGGGCGGAAAGGGTCGATTGTCGATCTTCTCCCGAGGCGGAAAATCCACATGGAAGGCACACATACCGGTGCTTCGCGGCGGGATCTCCGCCGCAGGTTCCAGCCTTCCAGAGGTATAACCGGAAAGGAATTGAATTATGGCGGCTCCCACCGTCACCATGCAGCAATTGATCGAGGCCGGCGCACACTTCGGCCACCAGACGCACCGCTGGAACCCGCGTATGAAGCCGTACATCTTCGGCGCGCGCAACGGTGTTCACATCATCGACCTGTCGCAGACCGTGCCGCTGTTCGCGCGCGCGCTCGACTTCGTCGAATCGACTGTCCGCGCTGGCGGCAAGGTCCTGTTCGTCGGCACCAAGCGCCAGGCGCAGGAGCCGATCGCACAGGCGGCAAAGGCTTCAGGCCAGCACTTCGTCAACCACCGGTGGCTGGGCGGCATGCTCACCAACTGGAAGACGATTTCGCAGTCGATCAAGCGCCTCAAGACGCTTGAAGAGCAGCTCTCGGGCGACACCTCGGGCTTCACCAAGAAGGAAGTTCTGCAGCTCACCCGCGAACGCGACAAGCTCGAGCTTTCGCTCGGCGGCATCCGCGACATGGGCGGTATTCCGGACGTGATGTTCGTGATCGACGCCAACAAGGAAGACCTCGCGATCAAGGAAGCGGCCGTGCTCGGCATTCCGGTGATCGCGGTGCTCGACACCAATGTCGATCCGACCGGCATCGCTTTTCCGGTTCCGGGCAATGACGACGCGGCCCGTGCCGTGCGCCTCTATTGTGATGCTGTCAGCGCGGCTGCGACTTCCGGTCGTGGCGGTGCGGTGGCCGATTCGGGTGAAGATGTCGGCGCGATGGAACAGCCGCCGGCCGAAGTCGACGCCTGATCTGCGCGCCAAGCGCACGTCACAACCACTCCCAAGCGCGCCGGGCTGCCCCCTCAAGGGCCCGGCGCCTGCACACTATTCGAAAAGGAAACACAAATGGCCGATTTCACCGTCGCCGATGTGAAGGCCCTGCGCGAAAAAACCGGCGCGGGCATGATGGATGCCAAGAAGGCGTTGAGCGAAGCTGGTGGCGATATCGAAGCCGCGGTTGACGCGCTTCGCGCCAAGGGCCTTGCCACCGCCCAGAAGAAGTCGAGCCGCACCGCGGCCGAAGGCCTCGTCGGCGTGGCCGTCGAAGGCACCAACGGCGTGGCTGTCGAAGTCAATTCGGAAACCGACTTTGTTGCCAAGAACGACAAGTTCCAGGACTTCGTCCGCAAGACCACCCAGGTCGCGCTCGGCGTTGCCGGAAACGATGTCGAAGCGCTCAAGGCGGCTGCCTACCCCGATGGCGGTACGGTTGCCGACAAGTTGACCGACAACGTCGCCACCATCGGCGAGAACCAGCAGGTTCGCCGCATGAAGAGCGTCGCCGTGTCGCAGGGTGCGGTCGTTCCTTACGTTCACAACGCTGCCGCCGACGGCCTCGGTAAGATCGGTGTTCTGGTTGCCCTCGAAAGCGCGGCTTCGGCCGACGTGCTCGAGCCGCTGGGCAAGCAGCTTGCGATGCACATCGCATCGATGTTCCCGCAGGCACTCGACGCCGATAGCCTCGACGCCGAAGTGATCGAGCGCGAGCGCAAGATCGCGGCAGAAAAGGCAGCCGAAAGCGGCAAGCCGGCCGAAGTCCAGGAAAAGATGGTCGAAGGCGCGGTGAAGAAGTTCGCCAAGGAAAACGCCCTGCTCAGCCAGGCTTTCGTGATGGACAACAAGCTGACCGTCGCTGAAGCCGTCGCCAAGGCGGGCAAGGACGCGGGCAGCGAAATCGTGCTCAAGGATTACGTCCGCTTCCAGCTCGGCGAAGGCATCGAGAAGGAAGAAAGCGACTTCGCCGCCGAGGTGGCAGCCGCCGTCGCTGGCTGATTCTAGACGCCATTGGGCGTGACAAGAAATTGGGCCGCTCGTTCCACGTGGACGGGCGGCCTTATTTTTTCCCGGGCGAATTCAATTCTCTGTAAGGAAATTACGCGAGGCTTTAACAAAGTTAATAGCGGGAACCCGAGCGTTACACCAATTCCGCGCGGTCGCTCTCGCTCCAGCGAGGGTCTCGGACTTTTCGGGTCGCTTTCGAATTGGACGGGGCCTCCCCACCCACCAGGGGAAGCGACACCCTGTGCCTTTCGCCTCATTGCCGTTTACCAAGGTGGCGTTTGCCTTTGCCAGTCAGCACTTTCGCGGCTAAGCAGCGCCGCAATCCAACCCGCTGATGACAGGTTCGAACCCATGCCCATGCCACCGATGAAACGCATCCTCCTGAAGCTTTCGGGCGAGGTGCTGATGGGCGAGCAGGAATATGGCATCGATCCGGCCTATGTGGCGCGCCTCGCCGAGGAAGTGAAAGCGGCACGGGACACCGGGCTGGAAGTCTGCCTGGTGATTGGCGGCGGCAATATCTTTCGCGGCGTAGCCGGTGCCGCCAAGGGCCTCGACCGCACTACCGGTGACTACATGGGCATGCTCGCGACCGTCATGAACGCGCTGGCGATGCAGAACGCACTCGAGCAGCTCGGCGTCCAGACGCGGGTGCAATCGGCGATCCCGATGTCCTCGGTCTGCGAGCCCTACATCCGGCGCCGCGCCGAACGACACCTGCAGAAGGGTCGCATCGTGATCTTCGCGGCCGGCACCGGCAATCCGTTCTTCACCACCGATACCGGCGCCGCCCTACGCGCTGCCGAAATGAATTGCGACGCGCTGCTCAAAGGGACCAGCGTCGATGGGGTCTACAGCGCCGATCCCAAGACCAACCCCGATGCGACGCGTTTCGACACGATCACCTACGACAAGGTGTTGTCCGATAATCTCAAGGTGATGGATGCGGCGGCAGTCGCCCTTTGCCGCGAGAACGACATTCCGATAGTGGTCTTCTCGATCCGCGAAAGAGGGAATGTCGCCCGCGTCCTGGCAGGGCAGGGTGTCCAGACGATTGTACAAGAGGAAGCCTGAGCAATGGCACAATACGACAAGTCCGATATCGAGCGCCGCATGAACGGTGCGGTCGAAGCGCTGAAGAGCGACCTTTCGGGGTTGAGGACCGGTCGCGCGAATACGACGCTGCTCGATCCGGTGGTCTGTGAAGTCTACGGTTCGATGATGCCGCTCAACCAGGTGGCGACCGTCTCTGCACCGGAGCCGCGCATGCTCAGCGTGCAGGTGTGGGACAAGTCGAACCTGACCGCGGTCGAAAAGGGCATCGCCCATGCGAACCTCGGCCTCAACCCGATGATCGACGGGCAGACGATCCGCCTGCCGATCCCCGACCTGACCGAAGAACGCCGCAAGGAACTGGCCAAGCTCGCCGGCCAGTATTCGGAGAAGGCCAAGATCGCGATCCGCAACGTGCGCCGCGACGGGATGGAAGCGCTGAAGACCGACGAAAAGAAGAAGGAAATCTCGGAAGACGATCGCAAGCGTTCCGAGGAAGAGGTGCAGAAACTGACCGACAAATATGTCGGCCTGGCCGACGAGGCTGCAGCGAAGAAGGAACAGGAAATCCTGACCCAGTGAGGTCGGTTTTCCGCGGAGAGGGCTGATGGGCGAAGATCGCGCCGGCAACTCCGGGCGACCAAGACATGTCGCCATCATCATGGATGGCAACGGGCGGTGGGCCAAGAAACGCGGACTTCCCCGCGCGATGGGTCACAAGCGCGGGGTCGAAGCGGTGCGCGAACTCGTCCGCAGCGTAGAAGGCATGGGGCTCGACTGCCTGACGCTTTATGCATTCAGTAGCGAGAACTGGAAGCGGCCGGAGGACGAGGTCGACGACCTGATGAACCTGATGCGGCGGTTCATTAAATCGGACCTGCCCGAATTCATCGCCAATGACGTGCGCCTGAAAATTATTGGCGACTGGCAAGGGCTTGCGCCCGACATCGTCGAGATGCTCGAAGATGCGCTTGAGCAGACAAGCAAGGGCTCGCGCGTCCTTGCGGTGGCGCTCAATTACGGCTCGCAGCAAGAGATCGCTCGGGCCGCGGCCAAGGCAGCCGCGATCGGCGAAGTGACCGAAAAGACTATCGCCGCACATCTCGATACCAACGACCTGCCGCCGCTCGATCTGCTGGTCCGCACCAGCGGCGAAGTGCGGTTGTCGAATTTCCTGCTGTGGCAATCGGCCTATGCCGAAATGCTGTTCGTCGACACGCTGTGGCCCGACTTCACGCCAGAAATGCTGCAGCAGGCGCTCGACGATTTTGCCGGAAGGGAACGGCGCTTTGGCGGACGGTGAGGCCCCGAAGAAAAACGCCGACCTGCCGGTACGGTTCGTTTCGGCGATGGTCATGCTGGCCGTGGCGGGCCTTGCCATGTGGCTCGGCGGCATCTGGTTCGATGCCCTCGCGCTCATCGTCGGCGCGCTCTGCTTCTGGGAGTTTGCACGGCTGGTGCTGGCGATTGCGAGATCGCCGCTCGCCCGGATAGGCTGGCTGGTTGCCGGGGCGTGCTACATCGGCCTGGCAGTTGCTGCGCTGGTCCTGATGCCGATTGCGGTGGTCATCGGCGTCGTCGCGATCGTGGTGGCGACCGATACCGGCGCCTATTTCAGCGGCCGTGCCATCGGCGGACCGAAGATCGCCCCGAAAATCAGTCCGTCCAAGACATGGGCTGGGCTGATCGGAGGAATGGTTGCCGCGGGTCTCACCTCGCTCGCATTCTTCTATTCGAATGCGGGTGACGCAGTATTCACCGTCATGGGACTGGTGGCGATTGCGATCGGGGCAGGGCTAGCCGTACTGGCGCAGACCGGCGACTTCCTCGAAAGCTGGCTCAAGCGCCGCGCGGGCGTGAAGGACAGTTCGAACCTCATCCCTGGACACGGCGGTGTGTTCGACCGGGTCGATGGCATGCTGCCAGTGGCGATAGCGACGCTGGGCTTGTGGGCTATCCACCCGTGATGCGCTCGATCTCCATCCTTGGTGCGACGGGATCGGTCGGCGAGCAAACGCTTGATCTGATCCGCCGCAATCGCGCCAATTGGCAGGTCGAGGCGCTTACCGCCAATTGTTCCGCGCAGAAACTTGCTGCGATGGCGCGCGAGTTCGATGCCCGACTGGCAGTGGTCGGCGACGAGAGCTGCCTCGGCGAATTGCGCGAGGCGCTGGCGGGGACTGGCATCGAAGCCGCCGCAGGGCTGGCAGCCTTGCGCGACGCGGCATCGCGACCGGTCGACATAACCGTCGCAGCTATTGTCGGTTGTGCCGGGCTCGGCCCGACGATGGCGGCAATCGAGCGCGGCGGGACCGTGGCGCTCGCCAATAAGGAAGCGCTGGTTTCCGCAGGCGAAGTGATGACTGCGGCCGTCGAACGCCACGGCGCAACCCTGTTGCCCGTGGACAGCGAACACAATGCCATCTTCCAGTGCCTCCAGGGGGGCAAGATCGAGGACGTGGCCCGGATCACGCTCACAGCAAGCGGCGGCCCGTTCCGCACCTGGTCGCAGGAACAGCTCGAGGCGGCCACGCCCGCCCAAGCCGTTGCCCATCCCAACTGGGATATGGGTGCCAAGATCAGCGTCGACAGCGCAACGATGATGAACAAGGGTCTCGAATATATCGAGGCGCACCACCTGTTCCCCGTCGGCCTCGAGCGTCTGAGGATAATTGTCCACCCGCAGAGCGTTGTGCACTCCATGGTGGAATACCGTGACCATTCGACGCTTGCCCAGCTCGGCCCGTCGGACATGCGCGTCCCGATTGCGTCGTGCCTTGCGTGGCCCGACCGCATGGACGTGCCGCTACAGCCGCTCGACCTGGCCGAGATCGGCGAACTTACCTTCGTCGCGCCCGACGAGCACCGTTTTCCGGCTACGAGCCTGTGCCGCGAGGCGATCGAAGCTGGCGGCGCTGCGCCCGCTATCCTCAACGCTGCGAACGAGGTTGCCGTAGCGGCATTTCTCGACGGTCAGATAGGGTTCACTCGGATCCCGGTAATGGTCGAACAAACCCTTACCCGCTATAAGGCGCCCGCGCCGCAAACCCTCGAGGACGTCTTGACCGTCGATAGCGAGGCAAGGGCGCGCGCTGGCGAACTGCTGGAGACCGCATAACTTGTTCGATTCCCCGCCTTTCTGGATGTATATCCTCGGGTTTCTCCTTGTCCTCGGGCCATTGGTGACGCTCCACGAACTCGGGCATTATCTCGTCGGACGCTGGTTCGGAGTCGGCGCCGAGGCGTTTTCCATCGGATTCGGTCGCGAATTGGTCGGCTGGACCGACAAGCGCGGCACGCGCTGGAAGATCGCCTCCATTCCCTTGGGCGGCTACGTCCAGTTCAAGGGGGACATGAACCCCGCGAGCATTCCCGACCCCGACGCGATCGAGCACATTCCGGTGGAGGAGCGCGAAGGCAGTTTCCATCACGCGAAATTGTGGAAGCGGGCGTTGATAGTGTTTGCAGGGCCGGCCACGAACATCCTGGTAGCGCTGGCGATCTTTGCCGCTTTCTTCGTTGCATTCGGGCGGCCGGTTCCGGCTGACCCGGCCGAAACCAACGTCGTCGACCGGTTTGCCGAGCAATCGGTTGCGCGGGAGGCCGGGGTCCTCGAGGGTGATCGCATCGTCGCGATCGATGGCGAGCCGGTGCTTGAATTCACCGACATTACGGATCGCGTCACACTCTTCCCCGACAAGCGCATTGTCCTGGGGGTCGAGCGCGACGGCGAACGGCTGGATTTTCCGCTCACCATCGCCAGCTCGGTCGAAACCGACGGCTTCGGCAATGAAGCGCGCGTCGGTCGCCTCGGCGTCTATTCGAAGGACTTCAAATACGAGACGGTCGGCCCGGTTGCTGCGCTGGGACTGGCGGTGGACCACAGCTGGGGCCTGGTGCGGATGATGGTGACCGGGATCAAGCAGATCATCACCGGAGACCGGTCGCTGAAAGAGATGGGCGGGCCGATCAAGATCGCCAAATATTCGGGCGAGCAGCTCAGCCTCGGCGCACTGCCCTTCATAAACTTCGTCGCGCTGATCTCGCTTAATTTGGCATTCATCAACCTGTTGCCAATCCCTGCCCTCGACGGCGGGCATCTGGCTTTCTACGCGGCAGAAGCGGTCCGCCGGAAGCCGGTTGGCCCCCGCGGCATGGAATGGGCCTATCGCACCGGCGTTGCTCTCGTACTCATGCTGATGGTGATCGTCACGGTGAATGACCTCGTCTCGCTGCCGATTTTCGGGAGTTAACCGGGGAAAGGAGCCTTAGGGGCGGCGATTGGTGGCATGCGCCGCTTGATTGCCATTGCTCCATCGGGCAGAGGCGGCGGACGCGTCGGCTCTGTGTTCAGGGACCCGGCAGTTGGCGGCATTCTGACGTCGCCGAATTGGTTGAAGAGTTTGGACGGGATTAGGCCAAAGATGAGTGGACTTGTGAAGGCGGGAGAGGCGAAGACTACCCCCGCTGGCCGGATGGCAATCGCGCTGCTGTGCGGATCGATGCTCGCCGGTGTACCCGTGCCCTTGATGGCGCAGGAAAGCCCGGACGGTGAGGCCGAGGAAGTTGCCGCAGCCGACGCACAACCGGTCGACAACACCATCCGCACCATCACCGTCGCTGGCGCCCAGCGCCTCGAGGCGCAGACGATCCTGTCCTATATTCGTTTGCGCGTCGGCCAGGAATATACCTCCGCCGCCGCCGACCAGGCGCTGAAGGACCTCGGTGCGACCGAGCTGTTCTCCAACTTTTCGATCCGCAATGATGCCGGCAACGTTGTCATCACGGTGACCGAGAACCCGGTCATCAACCGCATCGTTCTGGAGGGCAACAAGCGGATCAAGAACGACAAGATCCTGCCCGAAATTAAGCTGACGGCCCGCCAGATATTTACGCGCTCGAAGGTCCGCGCCGACGTTGCGCGCATCATCGAGCTGTACAAGCGCCAGGGCCGGTTTGCCGCCACCGTCGAACCAAAGATGGTGCAGTTGCCCCAGAACCGCGTCGATATCGTGTTCGAGATCAACGAAGGGCCCAAGTCAAAGGTTCGCCAGATCAACATCATCGGCAACGAGAAGTTCTCCGATGGCGATCTGCGCAGCGAAATGGTCACCAAGCAGGCGCGTTGGACCCGGTTCTTCAGCTCGAACACCAGCTACGATCCCGATCGCCTCGCGTTCGACCAGCAGAAGCTGCGCCAGTTCTACCTGACCGAAGGCTATGCCGACTTCCGTGTCGTCTCGGCGGTTGCGGAGCTGACGCCCGACAAGCGCGACTTCATCATCACCTACGTGGTCGAGGAAGGCGAGCGCTACAAGTTCGGCGATGTCTCGGTCGAAAGCCAGTTGCGTGACTTCGACAGCGAGTCCCTGACCAACAGCCTGTCAATCAAGAATGGCGACTGGTACAACGCCAAGACGGTCGAAGATACGGTCGAGCAGATGACCGAGCTCGCCGGCAACTTCGGTTACGCCTTCGCCGACGTCCAGCCGCGCTTCTCGCCCAATCGCGAGAACCTCACGATGGACGTGAACTTCATCATCCGTGAGGCGCCGCGCGTCTATGTTGAGCGGGTTGACGTCAACGGCAACACGCTGACGCAGGACAAGGTCGTCCGACGCGAATTCCGCTTGGCGGAAGGCGACGCGTTCAGCTCGCTGTCGGTGTCGCGCTCGACCGCGCGCATCAACTCGCTTGGCTACTTCCAGGAGAATTTCGAGGTCAACCAGGTCGAAGGCAGCGCGCCCGACCGGATCATACTCGAAGCCAATGTCGAGGAACAGCCAACCGGCGAACTGCAGTTGTCGGCCGGTTTCAGCTCGCTCGAGAGCTTCATTCTCGCGGCCTCGATCCGCCAGCGCAACTTCCGCGGCCGTGGCCAGACGGTCGGTGCCAGCGTCAACTACTCGCGCTACTCGCGCTCGGCCCAGCTGAGCTTCTCCGAGCCCTATCTCTTCGACCGCAATATCTCGGCCGGTGTCGACATTTACCGCCGCGATTTCAACAGCTTCAACAGGTTCCAGCGCGACCGCCGCGACCTGTACGAACAGTCGACGACCGGCTTCTCGATCCGCGCTGGCGTCCCGCTCACCGAATATACCTCGCTGATCGGCAGCTACACGCTGAACTACGACGATGTGTCGCTCGATCCGGACACGTACTTCTCCGATTTCGACGGTGACGGCATCCGGACCTGTGAGCCGATTTTCGCCGGTCGTTACCTGTGTGAGGCGCTGGGCAAGCGCACCAGCTCCATCCTGGGCCTCAACCTGTCGTACAACTCGCTCGACAGCCGCCTGCGACCCACGCGCGGTCGGAACATCACGTTCAGCACCGAATTGGCAGGTCTCGGCGGCTCGGTGAAGTACGTCCGCGTACGCGGCAAGGCGGCGCAATACTGGCCGGTCCTGAACGGCTTCGTCTTCTCGCTTTCGGCCGAGGGCGGGGCGATCAATTCGCTCGAGAGCAGCGACGTGCCGGGCAATGACTCGGTGCGCCTCACCGACCGGTTCTTCCTCGGTGAACCGCAGATCCGCGGCTTCGACATTCGCGGTGTGGGCCCCCGCATTCTGCGCCAGCCCTATACGACCGATGAAGATGGCAACCGGGTGGTCGTGACCGATCGCGACCGCGTCCAGGACGACGCGCTGGGCGGCCGGGCCTACTATCTCGGCCGTGCCGAACTCGAGATCCCGCTCGGCTCGGGCGCACGCGAACTGGGTCTGCGGCCGTCGATCTTTGTCGATGCCGGTGCCCTGTTTGCGGTCAAGCGGCCACCGCTGCTCGACAATCCGAACGGCATCCAGCAGCGCGACGCTAACGGTAACCTTCTGTTCCTTGAAATCGTAACGGGAACTGATGGGTCGACCACTGTGGTTCCGACCACGAATCCGATCGCCGCGGATGGTACAACACCCAATACCCCCAACGTCATCAATGGAAGCGCCTTCCGTGAGGTCTTCCTGGGCGATTCCGCCATGCCGCGCGTTTCCGTCGGCATCGGGGTCAATTGGAACTCGCCCTTCGGTCCGTTCAGGATCGATTTCGCCAAGGTCCTTAGAAAGGAACCTGGTGACGATACCAAGCAATTCACGTTCAACGTAGGAACACAATTCTAATGAAGAATCTTTTCAAGCCCGCCCTCGCTGCCGGTGTCGCCTTGGCGACCGCTGCGACCGCCATGCCTGCGACCGCACAGGTTAGCGGCATCGCGACCAGCAATCCGACGATGGTGATCCTGCGCGCTGCTGCGCGCAACGCTGCCTACCAGCAGATCAACACCACCTATGCCACGCAGATTCAACAGGTTAACCAGCTCAACACCGAGATCAACAATCTCCAGTTGAGCCTTGATACCGACAAGAACGGCCAGCTGACCGAAGCGGAAGTCAACGCCAACCCTGGTGTCGTCCAGCAGATCCAGACCAAGGAACAGCAGGCAACTACTGCCAGCCAGCCGATCGCCATGGCCCAGTACTATGTCATCGAGCAGCTGCTCAACGACTACATTAATGCCCGCAACGAAGTGGTCGGCGCCAAGAAAATCTCGCTGATGCTCGCGCCCGAGGCGATCCAGTACGCGCCGAACAGCGTCGACGTGACCGAAGACATCGTCAAGGCGATGGACAAGCGCCTGCCGACGGTCAGCACCGCCGTTCCGGCCAATTGGCAGCCGCGTCGTCAGACTGCGGAAATGCACCAGGCAATCCAGCAGATCATGGTTGTGGCAGCCCAGCAGGCAGCCGCGCGCCAGGCTGCACAGCAGCAGCCGGAGACGCAGGCGCCGACCGGCCGGTAAGGCCAACGCGCCGCAGCAGAGCGAAGGGGGCAGGGCAATGAGCGAAGGTTCCGAGGCTTCGGCCTACGACATTCACAAGATTCTCAAGGCCCTGCCGCATCGCTATCCCTTGCTGCTGGTCGATCGGGTCAAGTCGATCGAACTCGGTGAGCGGATACACGCGATCAAGGCGGTGACCATGAACGAGGAGTTTTTCCAGGGGCATTTCCCTGGCGCTCCGATCATGCCCGGCGTCTTGCAGATCGAGGCTATGGCGCAAGCCGCGGCGATCCTCGGGATCGAGACGCTAGAGCTTGCCGGGACCGGCAAGCTGGTCTTCTTCATGGGGATCGACAACGCCAAGTTCCGCAGCCCGGTAACGCCCGGGTGCCTGCTCGATCTCGAAGTCGAATTCGTCCAGAAGCGCAGCCGTGTCTACAAGTTCAAGGGCCGGGCCAGCGTCGAAGGCAAGACCACCAGCGAGTGCGAGTTCACCGCGATGATTGCAGACCCGCCCGCGTGATCGGCCAAATCGCTTGATATTTGTGCGGTGCAGCTATATTGGCGCCGCTTTCCCACCAACAGCTGGACCGGTCGGAACCGTTCCGAAGCTATGGAGACATGAAATGAAGGCCGAAGGGCACCCCGAATACCACATGATCACGGTTAAGATGACCGATGGTACCGAATTCCAGACGCGCTCCACCTGGGGCAGCGAAGGTGACACGCTCGCCCTCGAAATCGACCCGACCAGCCACCCGGCGTGGACCGGTGGTCGTCAGCAGGTGCAGGAAGGTGGCCGCGTGGCTGCGTTCAACAAGCGCTTCGGCGGTCTTTCGCTCAAGAAATAAGCGAACACACAGGCTTCGCAGTCTCGTACTGCAAGGGGAAGGCGGTCCGACGGGGCCGCCTTTTTCGTTTCAATTGGCTGCTATCAGGCCGCTTCGGCACACTTGATGCAGCGGGTCGCGATCGGCCGAGCTTCCAGTCGCTCGCGGCGAATGTCCTCGCCGCAAATTGCGCAGGTGCCATAGGTGCCGTTCTCGATGCGCAGGAGCGCCAGCCTGATCTGCTGAATTTCCGCACGCAGGACTTCATCGACGCCTTCCAGCGCCTCGTCATCGGCCAGATCCACCGCCTGTTCGCTCCAGTCGGCATCGAGCGGATGGCGCAGGTCGTCCTCGATAACCTCGGCGCGCTGCAACAGATCTTCGAGCCGGACGCGGAGCTTCTCGGCCATGTCGGTGTATTCGCTCATCACCATTCCCATTCTCTTTCGCGATACCATTTGGTGATCACGTATTTGACGCCCGAACGAACTTTCATGCCATGATGGAGCGTATTCGGGTTCACGCTGCCATCGGGGCGCCGGTTGTTCCAGCACAGGAGCTTACCTGTTTCCGGCTGGAAAGTCTTTCCGACAACCTTGAATCTCGTAGCACCCCCGGCCTCGACTTCATTGAGATAGATCATGAAAGTCCAGGTTCGCTGACCGGCGACGGAACAGAATTTCGCGTAGTCGGCTCCGTCAGGCGCGAAATAGTCGGTGTGCGGCTTGAACTCCTGGCCGGGCGCGTAGCGCTGGCCCTGGCAGGGTTCGCCATGTGCAGGATCGATTCCGCTAAGTGACTGAAGCAGAACCTCAAGCTCCTGGACGGCAGGCTCGCTGGCTTCGAGATCGCAGGTTTCGCTGGTGCGAAAATAGGCGTCGCCATTATCGTCCGCGATTGTCGAGGGCCGCCGGTTGGCGTCGATCAACGAGATCAGTTCGCGGCAGTGACCGGAGGAAAGAAACCCCTTGAGCTGAAAGAGCTCGATCTTCGCATTGGGCACTCGCTGCACGCCGCCGCGCTGCAGGAGGGTTTCAGCAGAAGATTCGCCCGCTGCGGACATGGGGGCAAGATAGCCGACAGGGCCCCGCCAGCAAGCGCGAAATAAAATTACGTTTGGGCTGAATGCACGCAGTTTTTGCTTTTCAAAGGGGGGCTCTTGTGCAACAGGCTCGCCCCCGCTGCGGTGAGCCTTGACGGGCTGGCCAAGGCGCGTATCAGCCCCGCTTGCGCGGCACCTTTGTGGTAGCGGGCCGGGGCATGTGGCGATCGTAGCTCAGTTGGTTAGAGCGCCGGTTTGTGGTACCGGAGGTCGGGGGTTCGAGACCCCTCGATCGCCCCATCTTCCCCACTCAAAGTGCCTGTTCGCCGCGCCGAACAAGGGGATTACGCAATGCCGGCATTCTGGACCGAAGCGGATTTCGACGATCACGAGCTGGTACAGTTCGTGCGCGATCCCAAGAGCGGCCTGACTGCCATTATTGCGCTCCACTCCACCCATCTCGGACCGGGCGCTGGCGGCACGCGTTTCTGGCACTATGCCGATCCTGCCGGTGCCATGCGTGATGCGCTGCGCCTCAGCCGCGGGATGAGCTACAAGAACGCGATGGCCGGTCTGCCGATGGGCGGGGGCAAGGCCGTCATCCTCGCCGATGCGGATCGCACGAAGACCCCAGAGATGCTGGCAGCATTCGGCGATGCAGTCGATTCGCTCGGCGGGCGCTACGTCACTGCCGAGGATGTCGGCATCACCGAGGCCGACATGGTTGCCGTATCGAAACGCACTCCGCATGTTTCGGGCCTGCCGGTCGAGGGTGAGGACGCCGCTGGCGGCGATCCGGGTCCGTTTACCGCGATGGGCATCTATCACGGCATCAAGGCGGCAGTCCGCCACAAGCTGGGCAAGGACAATGTCGATGGCGTTCATGTCGCGGTTCAGGGCACCGGGAGCGTAGGCGGCGGCGTTGCTCGATTGCTCGCCAAGGATGGCGCCAAGCTGACATTGGCCGACGTCAATGCCGATCGGGCCGAAAAGCTCGCCAACGAGCTGGGCGGCGAGGCGGTCGCGGCCGACGCGATCATGGGTGTCGCCTGCGACGTGTTCAGCCCCAATGCGCTCGGCGCCATTCTCGACGACGAGGGTATTGCGCGGCTCGAAGCCCCGATCGTCGCGGGCGGTGCCAACAACCAACTTGCGCGCGCGCATCACGGCAAGGTGCTGGCCGAACGCGGGATTCTCTACGCGCCTGACTATGTCATCAACGCCGGCGGGATCATTTCGGTGGCGATGGAATATCTGTGCCGCCAGCACGGCGACCCCTGCGATATCAACGAGGTGCGCAAGCGGATCGCGCAGATTCCCGGTCGGCTTGAGCAGATCTGGCAAGAGTCGGACACTAGCGGGTTTTCGCCCGATGTGGTCGCCGACAAGATGGCGCAGAAGCTGATCGGCCGCTGAGCGAGGGCTACGGCCGCGTAACGCAACACGGCTTGCACGAAATGCGGTCTTGCGAGGGGGGGCGGGCGCTGCAATAGCGACGGCCAAAGAGAACCCATGCACGGCTACGCAAATCCCACTCGATTCCTGTCGCTTGCCAGCTGGCTGACGCCGCTGCTGCTGGCGAGCGGGACGATTCTGACTGCCAGTGCGCTTTATTGGGGCCTGTTCGTGGTCCCGCCCGACCGGCTGATGGGCGAGACGGTGCGGATTCTTTACCTGCATGTCCCGAGCGCCTGGCTCGGCATGGGCGGGTGGACCGCGATCGCCCTTTCGAGCCTCGCCTTTCTGGTCTGGAAACATCCGCTGGCGGCAATTGCAGCGCGGGCGTCCGCTGTCCCCGGCATGGTGTTCACGGCGATCTGTCTAGCGACCGGCTCGATCTGGGGCAGGCCGACCTGGGGTACCTGGTGGGTATGGGACGGTAGGCTGACCAGCATGCTGGTGCTTCTCTTCCTATATGCCGGTTACATCGCGCTATCTCAGGCTACCGCGCGCGACGGAGCCTCCGCCCGCATTCCGGCGATCTTCGGGCTGGTCGGAGCGGTCAATATCCCCATCATCAACCGCAGTGTGGTGTGGTGGAATTCGCTTCATCAGCCGCCGAGCATCACCATGGGCAAGAGTGCGATCGATAGCGAATTCCTCGTCCCGATGATGGTCGGTGTGCTCGGATTCTCGCTGCTGTTTGGTGGGGTCGTGCTGGCGCGGATGCGAACGCTGCTGGCGGAATTCCAGGCGGAGGCGCGCCTGCGCCGCAAGGCGATGGAGGCGGCATGACCTACGAAGCGCTCGACCAATGGAATTTCGTCATCGCCGCCTACGCCGTGGGTGTCGGTGGGACACTGGCGATGGTCGGGTGGAGTTGGATAGCCATGAAACGCGCCGAGAAGCGCCGCGACGAGGTCAAACGCAGGTGAGCGCACTCAAACCGAAACATCAGCGACTGGTGCTCGTGGTAATCGCTCTGGTAGCCTTGCTTGCAGCGGGATTGCTGGCGGCATGGTCGCTGCGCAACCAGGCCAATTACTTCTACCTTCCCGCCCAGATGATCGAGAACCCGCCCGCTGTGGGGCAGGCAGTACGGCTGGGCGGCATGGTGGCCGAGGGCACGCTGGCAACGATGGAAGACGGCGTCACCATCGCGTTCACCGTTACCGACCAGGACCAGGCGCAGGTGCCCGTGACCTACCGCGGAATCGTCCCCGACCTGTTTGTCGAAGGCTCGGGCGTTGTCGCCGAAGGGTCGCTCGACGCCCAGGGCACATTCGTCGCGACCAATCTGCTGGCCAAGCATGACGAAAACTACGTCCCGCGCGAATTGCAGGAAATGGACCAGCACCAGGCGGCCAAGATGGCCGAAGAGACAACGGTAGGTCTCGAGTGATCGCGGAACTCGGCCTTGCCGCGCTGTGGCTGGCCGCCGCACTTGCTGCCCTGCAATTGTTTGGTGGTATCGCCGCGCAACGCGAGATTGACGGGCCACTGGCCCGCCTCGTGAGGCCTGCCTCCATCCTCCAGGGGCTGCTGGCCGCCTTTGCATTCGCCATGTTGCTGTGGGTTTTTGCGATCACGGACCTTTCCGTGAAACTGGTCGCGACCAACTCGCACTCGCTCAAACCGATGATTTACAAGCTATCCGGTGCATGGGGCAACCATGAGGGCTCGATGTTGCTGTGGGTGACGGTGATGTCACTTGCTGGGGCGTTGATCGCCTGGCTCGAACGGCGACTGCCAGAGCGGACCATGCAGGCCACGCTGGCGGCACAGGGATTTGTGGCGCTGGGTTTCTACGCCTTCCTGATATTCAGTTCGAACCCATTCGAGCGGTTGCCCGTGCCGGCCCCCGAAGGCATGGGCCTCAACCCGCTGCTGCAAGACATCGGCTTGGCCTTCCATCCGCCGACGCTCTACATCGGCTATGTCGGCCTCTCGGTCGCTTTCAGTTTTGCCGTCGGTGCGTTGGTAACGCGTATGGTGACGCCCGAGTTCGCGCGAGTCATGCGCCCGTGGGTGCTCGGCGCCTGGGTGTTCCTGACGATCGGTATCACCGCGGGCAGTTACTGGGCCTATTACGAGCTGGGCTGGGGTGGCTGGTGGTTCTGGGACCCGGTCGAGAACGCGTCGCTGATGCCGTGGCTTGCGGCAACGGCGCTGCTTCATTCGGCGAGCGTGCTCGCCGCGCGGGATGCCTTGCGGGCCTGGACGATCATGCTGGGCGTGGTCGCTTTCTCGATGAGCATGGTCGGCACCTTCCTGGTGCGGTCCGGCGTTCTCACCAGCGTACACGCTTTCGCGGTCGATCCGGAGCGCGGCAGTTTCATCCTCGCGCTTCTCACAATCTATATCGGTGGTGCGCTCTTGATCTTTGCGCTCAGGGCCGGCTCGGTCAGCGAGGGGCAGCGGTTCAAACCGCTGAGCCGTGAGGGTGCGCTGGTATTCAATAACGTCATGCTCAGCGCGATCCTCGGTATCGTATTGCTTGGCACGCTCTATCCCTTGCTAACCGAAGCCTTCGATGTGCGCGTTTCCGTGGGACCACCCTATTTCAATCCTGTCGGCGCGATATTCGCGATCCCGATGTTGCTGGTCATGGCAGTCGGGCCGCTGCTGCGCTGGCGTGGCGACAGCTGGGAGCGGGTCAAGCTGCCGGTCGCGATCCTGGCTGCGCTGATCGTCACAGTCGCGGTTGTGGCAAGCCTGCTGGGCGATGTGGATGTGCTGCCGCTGCTAGGCCTCGCGATAGCGATCGGGCTCGCCATCGCCAGCTTCTGGCCGCTGCGCGGACGGCGGATCACTCGCATTCCGATTGCGACTTGGGGGATGGTCGTCGCGCATTTCGGCATCGCGGTGGCGCTGTTCGGCATGGCGAGCGAGAGCGCGTTTACCGAGGAGCACCTGGTGGCCGTTGCTCCCGGGCAAAGCACCGAAATCGGCGATTGGACCGTGACGCTAAACGGGATCGATCCGGTCGCCGGGCCAAATTGGACCGCGCTGGAAGCGCACCTGATCGCCGCGCGCGGCGGTGGTGAGGGCATCAGGCTCGATCCGCAATCGCGCCAGTTTTGGGCCCCGGTGCAGCAGACCACCGAGAGCGCCCTGCTGACTCGCTGGGACGGTCAGCTCTACGCGGTATTGGGCGATCGTTCGGACGACGGACGCTGGCAGCTCCGCCTGTGGTGGAAGCCGTTCGTCACGCTGATCTGGTATGGCGGCCTGCTTGTGGCGCTCGGCGGCGTGCTCGCCATCATCGGACGCGTCACCACCGACCTCAGACGACGCGAGGTGCGTCGCCGCGGAGATGAGCGCCGCAGCGAAATTGCCGCGCTGGAGGACGGATAATGCGCTGGACCTTATGGCTTCCCTTGCTGCTGTTTGCGCTGTTTCTGGGCATCGCGGGTTATCAGCTCAGCCAGCCCAAGAACGACTTCGTCCAGTCGGCCATGATCGGCAAGCCGCTGCCGCAATTCAATCTGCGCGCGGCCACCGCTGATCGGCCGGGTGCGTCGCTGGCCGACTTCAAGGATGGCAAGCCCAAGCTGCTCAATATCT
Organism: Altererythrobacter sp. CAU 1644; assembly: GCF_029623755.1. NCBI lineage: Bacteria > Pseudomonadati > Pseudomonadota > Alphaproteobacteria > Sphingomonadales > Erythrobacteraceae > Altererythrobacter > Altererythrobacter arenosus. The sequence continues at coordinate 3,217,104 of NZ_CP121106.1, read as the reverse complement.
GGGCGAGCTGGTGCATCCCCTGTATCGCGGAGGCGCCTCAGCTCGAGGCGCTCCAGCAGCAGGGTGCCGAGATCGTCGGCATAGCGATCCGCGACAAGCCCGAAGACGTCGCACGCTTCCTTGCAACCCATGGCAATCCCTACACCCGCATCGCGGCGGACGATCTGAGTGAAATACAATTCGAGATCGGCTCATCCGGGGTGCCCGAAACCTTCGTTATCGATGGCAATGGCATGATCCGATACCAGCATATCGGCGACATCCGCGCCGAGAATGTGCCGGAACTGCTAGAGAAATTGCGGGAGGCGGAGGAATGAGGTTCCTGCTCGTTCTCCTTGCGGCCCTCCTCGTCACCCCGGTTGCGGCACAGGACCAACTGCCGCCCGCGCCCTATGCCTATCGCCAGCTTGACGATCCGGCGCAGGAAGCCGCCGCGCGCGAGCTGATGGAAACCCTGCGCTGCCTCAAGTGCCAGAGTCAGTCGATTGCCGACAGCGATGCTCCGATGGCAGGCGATATGCGTCATCAGGTCCGCTCGCGCATCGAGGCGGGCGAGGAGCCCGAGGCAATCCGCGCATGGCTGGTCGAGCGCTATGGCGATTATGTCAGCTACGAACCGGTTATGAGCGCCACGACCTGGCCGCTCTTCGCGCTACCCCTCATCGTGCTGCTGCTCGCCGTCGCGATCCTGTGGCGCCGCATGTCGCGCAAGCCTGCGAAGCGCGATGCGGCATGAACTGGGTTGCGATCATATCTCTGGCTGCGGCCGCCTTTATCGTTGCCGCTACCGTCCTGCGAATCGAGCGGAGCGGCTGGAGTACGCTGGGCGCGGTCCTGACGTTGGGCCTCGCCGGCTATGCGTGGCAAGGCTCGCCCGATCTCGCGTCCTCGCCCAAGGCGAGTGCGCCCGAAGAGACCCGTTCGGGCGAGGCGATCATCGAAGCGCGACGGGCGCTGTTCGATTCGACCCAGCCTCCGGCGGATTATCTCATCCTGTCGGACGGGTTTGCGCGCCGAGGAGACTACAAGACCGCGGCCGGGCTGCTCAAGGGTCGGCTTGGCGATACGCGAGCGGACGGGGAGGGCTGGTTGGCGCTCGGCAATGCGCTGGTCGAACATGCCGGGGGCAATGTGACACCGGCGGCGGCCGAGGCATATGCGCGCGCCGAAGCGGTACTGCCCGGTCACCCGGGGCCGTCCTTCTTTCTCGGAGCGGCCTTGCTGCGGTCGGGCGACCTGCGGGGAGCGCGTGACGTCTGGAATCGATTGCTGGAGGCTTCGCCGGCAGACGCTCCATGGACCGACGAACTACGCTCGCGGATAGAGCGAATGGACGGGCTTATCGCCGAACTCGAAGCGAGCGGTGCGCTCCAGTGATTTGTTGCGCCTCCCTGGGGCTGGTGCTAAGCGCCGCCGCTTCGCGCCCCTGACGGCGGGCGGTTTTGTTTTCAACTGAGTAGGGCAGTACCGGGTGCATTCGGGAAATCCTTTGCCATGAGCGAAGCATCAGACCAGCAGGAATCGCCGCGCCACGCAGGTGGACACGGCCACAGCGCTTCGAAAGCTGCGCTGGCGGTCGGTGCTATCGGTATCGTCTTCGGCGATATTGGCACCAGCCCGCTGTACGCCTTCCGTGAGACCTTTGTCGGTCCACACCCCCTGGCGCTCGATACGGCGCACGTTCTCGGTGTGATCAGCCTGATCTTTTGGTCGATGACGCTTGTCGTCTCGATCCAGTACGTCACCATCCTGATGCGGGCCGATAACAAAGGGCAGGGCGGCTCGCTGGCGCTCGTAGCGCTGATTTCGCGCCATATCAGCCGCTCGCGATACGGGTGGATGGCGGTGCTGTTGGGGGTCTTTGCGACCTCGCTGTTCTATGGCGACAGCATGATCACGCCGGCGATTTCGGTGCTCTCGGCGGTCGAGGGCCTGACGGTCGTCGACCATCGCCTCGACCGGCTGGTGATCCCGATCGCGCTGGTCCTGCTGATCTTCCTGTTTATCCTGCAGAAGCGCGGCACGGCCAAGGTTGGGGCGCTCTTCGCCCCGGTCATGATCGTCTATTTCCTCGTGATCGCCGGCATGGGCAGTTGGCAGATCGTTCAAACGCCCGAGATCCTTTGGGCGCTCAATCCCTATCACGCGGTCAATTTCTTCATCCTGGACGGCACCCTGGCATTTCTCGCCCTAGGCTCAGTCGTGCTCGCGGTCACAGGTTCGGAGGCGCTCTATTCGGACATGGGGCATTTCGGACGCGGCCCGATGCGCCTGTCGTGGTTCGGCTTTGTCATGCCGTGCCTGCTGCTCAATTATTTCGGGCAGGGTGCGATGATCATCGGCCTGCCCGCCGAGGAAGCGGCGCAGGCGATTCAGAGCCCGTTCTTCTTCCTCGCCAACGAGCAATGGCGCCTGCCGCTTGTTTTCCTCGCGACGGCTGCGACATTCATCGCCAGCCAGGCGGTCATCTCCGGCGCCTTCTCGATCACCCACCAGGCGATCCAGATGGGCTACATTCCGCGGCTCTCGATTCGCCACACTAGCGAGACCGAAGGGGGCCAGATCTACATTCCCGTGGTCAATTGGGCGCTGATGGTCGCTGTGATCATCCTGGTACTGACATTCCAGAATTCCTCCAACCTCGCGTCGGCCTATGGCATCGCGGTGACCGGCGCCGTGACGATCGACACGCTGCTGATGGGTGTCCTGTTCGTAGGGGTGTGGAAGTGGAAGTGGTGGTACGCCGCCCCGGTCGTCGCGATCTTCCTGATCGTAGATGGGGCCTATTTCGCCGCCAATCTTGCCAAGGTGCCTGACGGCGGCTGGTTCCCGTTGGTAGTGGGCCTCGTGTTGTTCACCTTGCTCACGACCTGGGCGCGCGGCCGCAAACTCATGCGCGACCGGATGAGTGAGGTTGCGCTACCGATGGAGATCTTTGCCAAGTCAGCAAAGAATTCCGCCACGAGGGTGCCCGGGACCGCGATCTTCATGGCATCGAGCACGGCAGGCGTGCCCTCGGCCTTGCTTCACAATATCAAGCACAACAAGGTGCTGCACGAGCGGGTGATCATCCTGACGGTGAACATCGGCGATATTCCCTACGTCGATCCTAACGAGCGGTGCGAATATCATGACCTTGGTGATGGCTTTTACCGCGCTGTGCTGCATTACGGCTTCATGGAATCGACCGATGTTCCGCAGGGGCTCAAGAGCATGGAGCGTTGCGGTGGCGAGTTCGACATGATGCAGACGAGCTTCTTCCTCAGCCGCCAGACCCTGCTGCCGTCGAAGAACCCGGCGATGCCGATCTGGCGCGAGAAGATATTCGCCTGGCTGCTGCGCAATTCAGCGACCGCGATGGACTTCTTCAAATTGCCCACCAACCGAGTGGTCGAGCTCGGCAGCCAGGTCGAGCTCTAGCTTGCAAATCAAGGGGTGCGGCCGTCGCCGGCGGCACCCCTCGGTAATCTAACGCGAGGTCAGCCCAGGTTTGCGCTGACCATCGTCCACATCATCGGGAACGACAGCAGGGTGTTGAGACGGCTCGCAATCAGCGCGCGCGGCGCTGCCGCCGCTTTCTCTTCGGCGCTCGCTTCGACAATGCCGAGCACTTTCTTCTGCGCTGGCCAGATGATGAACCAGACGTTGAATGCCATCACCAGCGCCATCCACATGCCAGCGCCGATCAGGTTCACATTGCCTTCGCCGGCAAAGGTCAGGGCTTCCACGAGATAGCCGTTGAGGTGTGCGATCGTGAGGCCGGTCAGAACGGTCAGGGCCGCTGCCCAGCGAAAGAAGAACAGGGCGCTCGGTGCGATCGTCTTGGTAACGGCTGGCTTATGCTCATCGGCGATCTTGGGCATGCTCGGCACTTGCACGAAGTTAAAATAGTACAGCAGGCCAATCCACAGCACGCCGAAGAACAGATGAAGCCAGCGCGTGATCGCATTGGCGTCAATCGGCGCGCTTGCGCCAAAACCGATCATTGTTGCGAGTGCAGCGACGACCCCAAGCAGCAAGACGAGATGCAGGTTTCCAAACAGTTTGGCCATGTCAATTCCCCCTCATTCTTCGGCGGGATTTCCCAGACGCGACCCGGACGCCGAATGGCGCGGAAGATTAGGCACCAAAGCGAGATTGGCAAGGGATGCGGTCAGCCTGGCGGTGGAGGATTGTGCGTTTCCTCGTCGACCCCCTCCAGTGAAAGCCCGTTTTTCAACAACATGGGGATCTGGCTGAAGGTAAAAAGGAAGGTGAGGGGAAGGAACACCCAGATTTTGGCCCACAGCCAGCCTTCAAACGTGAGAGAGGCCCGCAATCCTTCGTTGAGCGCGGCCAGGGCAAAGAAAAAGATGCCCCAATTGCGGCTGAGCTTGAGCCATCCTTCCTGGGAAAGACCCTCGAATGCCGCCTCGAGCAGGATCTGCAACAAGGCCTTGCCGCGCCAGAAGCCGACCAGCAGCGCAATGCCGAAGATCGAATAGATAATTGTCGGCTTGAGCTGGACGAAGGTGGGGTCACCGAAAAAGATTGTCAGCGCGCCAAAACCGACGATCAGCGTGGTCGAGAACCACAGCATCGGCGACACCTTGCCGAGACGCCATTTCGAGATACCGAGCGCGATCACGGCAGCCACCATAAATGCCAGAGTGCCCTTGATGACGGCCGCGAGTTCGCCGATCGGTTCGGCCTCTTCCGGCGAGAACCAACGGTAAACCCCGAGGAATACGAGCAGTGGTCCGTAATCGACCGCGACATTGAGCCAGCCTGATTTTGGCTTCTCAGCTTTCTTGTCGGTCTCGTCCATCAGGCAACTCCTGCAATTACACGCGCAACGAGATCGGGATCGAACGGGCGCAGGTCGTCGATCTTCTCACCCACCCCAATGGCGTGGATCGGCAGGCCGTATTGCTCTGCTGCGGCAACAAGCACGCCGCCGCGGGCTGTCCCGTCGAGCTTGGTCATGATCAGGCCGGTGACGCCGGCGACTTCCTTGAACACGTCGATCTGGCTGAGCGCGTTCTGGCCGTTGGTTGCATCAAGCACGAGGACGACGTCGTGCGGCGCCTCCTCGTTGAGCCGGCCGAGCACACGGCGGATCTTGGCGAGTTCATCCATGAGCTCGCGCTTGTTTTGCAATCGCCCGGCCGTATCGACGATCAGGGCATCGATGCCTTTGTCGGTAGCGGACTTGACGGCGTCGAAGACGATACTGGCGGGATCGCCGCCTTCGGGACCACGCACGATCGGCACATTGATCCGCTCGGCCCAGGTCGCAAGCTGACCGATCGCTGCTGCGCGGAAGGTATCGCCTGCCGCCAGCATCACGCCGTAGTCGTCTTCCTGAAACAGATGCGCGAGCTTGGCGATGGTGGTGGTCTTGCCGCTGCCATTGACCCCGATGACGAGGATCACCTGCGGGCGCGGGAAAGCGGTAATCTGGAGCGGCTTGGCGACCGGTCGCAGGATTTCCGCGATTTCCTCGGCAACTGCCTCCTTCAGTTCCTGCTGCGAGATCTCGAGACCGAAACGCTTTTCGGCGAGCTTTTCGCGAATCCGCCGGGCTGCCGAGGGGCCAAGATCGGAGATGATCAGCGCATCTTCGACATCATCAAGCGTCGCATCGTCGAGCTTTGCCTTGGTCACGGCGGTAGTAAGGTTTTCGGACAGCCGCTCGGACGTTTTCTTGAAGCCGCCGAATAGGCGCTCACTCCAGGATTTCCGGCTGGCTTCGGGCTCGCTCATATGAGCAGTCCTTCTCTAAGCATGGTAGGGCGTATGGTTACGACCGTTCCCGGTTGTGTCCCTTGAGGCAATGCGACCCGGGCGAAATTCTGGGCATGGCCGCAGCCATCGCGTTCGGCGAGGACAGACAACTCCTGGACTACAAGCGTGGCCAGCCAATTCTCGCGAATCTCCGAGACAGTCGCGCGCAGTTCTGCCGCGCGGCGCTTGACAGTCTGCCGGTCGACCTGCGGCATGCGAGCAGCCGGGGTTCCGGGCCGCATCGAATAGGGAAATATGTGGCCGTGGACGATGTCGAGTTCGCGGATGATCGAGAGGTTCGCTTGGTGCTGCTCCTCGGTCTCGGTCGGAAAACCAGCGATGAGGTCGGCGCCGATCGCGATGTCTGGACGGGACTTTTTCAGCCTCGTCACCAACGCGACAGCGTCGCCGCGCAAGTGACGGCGCTTCATACGCTTGAGGATGAGGTCGTCGCCGTGCTGCAGGGACAGATGCAGATGCGGCATCAGGCGTGGCTCGCCTGCCAGCAGTTCCACAAGTTCATCATCGATTTCAATGCCATCCAGCGAGGACATCCGAAGGCGCAGGAGCTCGGGAAAGGCGCTTAGGATGGCCGACACAAGTCGCCCCAGCGACGGTTTCTCCGGGAGGTCATGCCCCCAACTGGTGACGTCGACACCGGTCAAGACCACTTCGCGCGCACCCTGCGCCAGATGCGCTTCGACTTCGCTGAGGACCTGACTTACCTTCAATGAACGGCTTTGTCCGCGACCCTGCGGGATGACGCAAAAAGTGCAGGCGTGATCGCATCCATTCTGGACCGCGATGAAGGCACGGGTGTGCTGCGGAACGACGGATGTGGCCTCGGCTGGGACGTTCCACGCCCGCGGATCGAGCTTGGCGGTGTTGGCGATGAGCCCGTCGACCTCAGGCATCGCCGATAATTGCTCGCGCTCGACCTCGGCAGCGCATCCTGTGACGAGCAAGCGGGCCTCGGGTCGTTCGCGGCGCAAACGGCGGATCGCCTGCCGTGTCTGGCGGACCGCTTCGGAGGTCACGGCGCAGCTGTTGACGACCACAAGCTCTCGTTCCTGCGCGAGCAAGGCGCGGATCTGCTCGCTCTCCGAAATATTCAATCGACACCCGAGCGACACGACTTCCGCACCTGCCTGGCTCATGCGAATTGGTCCCACTCGAAGGAACCGCGAAAGCTTTCCGTGGCCGGGCCTGCCATGAGGATACGATCCGCCTCGGTCCATTCGATGCTAAGGTCGCCGCCAGGCAAGGTTACCGTCACTTTGCGGTCGACCAGCCCGCGCTTCATCGCAACCACCGCAGTCGCGCACGCTCCGGTGCCGCAAGCACGGGTCAATCCCACGCCGCGTTCCCAGACGCGGAGACGGATCGCCTCGCGATTTACGATACTGGCGACGTTGACGTTGATACGCTCTGGAAAGAGAGGGTCGTTCTCGATCTGCGGGCCAAGAATGTCGAGCGGCACGGCGTCGATATCGTCCACGAAGAATATGACGTGTGGATTGCCGACGTTCACCGCCGAGGGATTTTCCAGCATCTCCCATCCCACCGGCATCGCCAGCGTATCCATCGCATAGGCGAGGGGAATATCTGTCCAATCAAAGCGGGGCTCGCCCATGTCGACCCGTGCACCATCGGTCGTCGGTTCGAGCGCGATCACGCCCCCATCGGTCTGCACCCTGGCCGGCGCACCGTGCAGCAAGGCAACGGCACGCGCCGCGTTGCCGCAAGCCTCGACTTCGCCCCCGTCGGAATTGAAGATGCGCATGCGAAAATCGGCGCTGTCACATGGTTCGAGCACGATCAGCTGGTCGCAGCCGATCCCGGTGGTGCGATCGGCCAATGCCTTGGCGACGGGAGGCGTCATTGCCGGCAAAGCCGTCTCGCGCCTATCGAGCATGATGAAATCATTGCCCAGACCGTGCATCTTGGTGAAGGAAATGCGCATTGCGAGGCGCATCTATGCATGCGCAGGGGCGGCGTCCAGCCCTAGCGCGCTCCGCGATGGGGCTCAGCCCTCAGCGGCGCGTCTGGTTTCCTCGGTCACCGGCTCGATGTCGGAGTGCTTGGCTTCGGCATCCGCGCCGGGCTTTCCAGCCATCCTGCCTGCCTTGGTCAATCGATTGCGCACCTGTGCCGCCGTTTCAGGGCGGCCGTAGAGATAGCCCTGTCCCTTGAGCTGTCCCATCCGCTTGAGCGTGGTGAGGATCTGCTCGTTTTCGATCCCTTCCGCGGTAATCGGCATTTCGAGACCGTTGCCGAGCGAGATGATCGCATCGACGATCTTGTCCGACGCCTTGGCGTCGCCGAGCTCAGTGATGAAGCTGCGATCGATCTTGATCCGGTCGAACGGCAAGGAGCGAAGCTGGGCCAGGCTCGAATAGCCCGTGCCGAAATCGTCGAGGCTGATGCGAACGCCCTGGTTCTTCAGGCTGGCGATCATCGCCCGGACCATACCAACGTCCTGGTGGAGACAACTCTCGGTGATCTCGATCTCGAGGCGGTGGGTCGGAAAGTTGTTTTCGACCAGCAGCTTGAGCAATTTTTGCGCAAACCACGGGTCGCGCAGCTGGACCGGCGAAATATTGACCGACAACGTCAGGGTCGGATCCCATTCCTGTGCGTCAGCGAAGGCGCGCACCATCAACTGCTCTGAAAGTTCGGCGATAACGCCGACATCTTCTGCGATGGGGATAAAGATATCGGGTTTGACCAGGCCGAGCTGGGGCGAGTTCCACCGCGCCAACATCTCGAAGCCGACCAGTCTGCCGGTTTCGATATCGATCTGCTGTTCGTAGAACGGTACGAATTCACCATTGGAAATGCCGCGACGAACACCGGTTTCGAGCTCGTTGCGAAAGCGAAGTTCGTTCTCCATCGTCGGTTCGAACCACACGTAGCGGTTTTTGCCCTGCTTCTTCGCCTGGTACATCGCGATGTCGGCGCGATGCATCAGGGTCTGCGCATAGTCGACAGCGGCGTTGCGAATGCTGGCATCCTGGTCGCTCGAAATGCCGATCGACATGGTGACATCGACCGATACGCCTTCGCGCTCGAGCGCGCGCCCGATCATCTCGAACAAGCGCATGACGTGATCGTCGACCTGCTGAGGCTGTCCGCGATCGAAGGGCAGGACGATCGCGAATTCGTCACCACCAAGCCGGGCGAGCGAGGCCTCCGATGGCAGGTTGTCGCGCAGGACCTGGGCGATCTTCGTCAACACCCGATCACCGGTCGAGTGGCCGTTCATGTCATTGATTTGTTTGAAGTTGTCGAGGTCGATCATGAAGAATGCGATCGACTGATCGCGGGCTTCCGCTTCGGATCGAAGTGCGGTGGTCGCACGAGTCATGCTGCGACGATTGAGACAGCCCGTGAGCGGGTCGGTCTCGGCGAGCTGACGGGCCACTTCCTCGGCCTTGCGGCGTTCGGCGATCTCGTTGGTCAGTTCACGATAGCGGCGCCAACCGAAGATGATCAGCGCGATATTGAGTAGCAATGCGTTGGCGAGGATCTTGTCCGGTCCGGGACCATGGCCGAGCATCGAACGTACGACGTCGGGGACCACCTGGCCCCCGGTGGCGATGAACAGGATGATCGCGGCAATGGCAATTCCGAGCGCAACGAGATCGCGCTCGGCGGCTCCCATCCGACTCGCAATTGCGTTCCGATCGATCAACGAACCTGCCCCGTCATGGTGAGATCTTACCGCAAGCGGTGTATTCCCCAGATTTATCCCATTGGCGAACAGTCTATGCGTGAACGTACTGAAGATCGGGTTAATCCTGCTTTGCAGCCTTGTTGGGGGTTGGCCGGCAGGCAATCTCGCGGCTAGGGCGAGGGTAGGAACACATCGAAGGAGAATGTAGCTTGTCGCGCTATTGGCTGATGAAGTCCGAACCGTTCAAATACAGTTGGGACGATCTCGTCGCCGAAAAAGAAGGCACGTGGGACGGCGTCCGCAATCACCGTGCTAAGAACAACCTGGCGGCAATGACGGTTGGCGAGGAAGCCTTCTTCTACCATTCGCGCGAAGGGCTGGAGATCGTCGGGATCGTCACCATCAGCGTCGAGGGCATCACCGATCCGACCGATCCCGAAGGCAAATGGGCAGCCGTGAAGATCAAGCCCAAGCGCAAGCTCAAGAGCCCGGTATCGCTGAAGCAGATCAAGGCCGAGCCCCGCCTGGCCGAATGCGAGTTGATCCGGCTCGGTCGACTGTCGGTCGCGGAGATCACGCCCGAGGAATGGAAGGTCATCCTCGAACTGGCAGGGGAATAGCAGGTCTCAGCGGGCGCGCAGCCCGCTCACCGTCGCACCGCTCGCTGCCAATTGCTCGATATCGATCTTGGCATGGATCAGCCGCAGGCCGGTTCGGCCGCGTGCTTCGGCCAAGGCATTCTTGAACCCCTCAGTGGTATCGACCGCCTGCGTCCATGCGCCGAAAGCTGCCCCGAACGCGGCAAAATCCGGATTGTCGAGGTGGGTTGCGGAAAGGCGAGCAGGGAACTCCCGCTCCTGGTGCATACGGATCGTACCGTAGGTCGAGTTGTCGACCACGATCACCAGCATGTTGCAATCGTGCTGTGCGGCAGTCGCTAGCTCTTGCCCGTTCATCAGGAAGTCGCCGTCACCGGCGACCGCCACTACCATACGCTCCGGAAAACGGCGCGCCGCAGCGACCGCGGCGGGAACGCCATATCCCATCGCACCGGCGGTCGGTGCGAGCTGGGTCGGGAAACCCTCGTAGCGCCAATAGCGGTGCCACCAGCCAGAAAAATTACCCGCCCCGTTGCAGATGATCGTATCGGCGGGAAAAGTATCGCGCATGAAGGTAACGGCTTGGCCCATGTCGAGATCGAAACCATTTGGCTTGGCCGTCGCCCACGCGTCCCATTGCGCATGGGCTTCTGCGCCGGCGTCGAAGGAAAGGATGCTCTCGTCCTCCCACAGCGCTGCGCTTTCGGCGAAATCGTCCATGGCGCAGCAGAGCGACAGGTCAGCGCGATAGACCCGGCCCAATTCCTCTGGATCGGGATGGACGTGGATCAACAGCTGATCGGGGTGGTCGAGCGTCGGGAATCTATAGCCATCGGTAGTGGCCTCGCCCAATCGCGCGCCAATCGCGAGAATCAGATCGGCTTTTTTGACGCGCTCGACCAGGCCGGGGTTGGGACCGTAGCCAAGGTTGCCGGCATAGACCGGCGAGGAAGGCGAGATCGCGTCCTGGCGCCGAAAAGCGGTCGCGACCGGCAGGCCGATCCGTTCAGCGAAAAGCTGGAAATGCTCGCGCGCCTTGGCGTTCCAACCCGCGCCGCCGATAATCGCGATCGGGCTGGCGGCATCGCCAATCATCGCCATCATGGTCTGCATCGCGTCGGGGCAAGGGGCCTGCGCTGGTCGCGCAACCATCGGTCGGGGTGAACCGATGACTTCCTCGTGCAACATGTCCTCAGGCAGCGCGATCACGACCGGTCCCGGTCGACCCGAGATCGCGGTGGAATAGGCGCGCGCGACATATTCGGGAATGCGGGCAGGATCGTCGATCCGCGCCGCCCATTTGCAGATCGGTCCGAAAAAGGCCTCGAAATTGACCTCCTGGAAGCCCTCTCGATCGCGGGCGTCGCGTGCAACGTCGCCGACGAAGAGGATCATCGGCTGCGAATCCTGGTGAGCGACATGGACACCGATGCTGGCATTGGTGGCACCGGGGCCGCGCGTGACGAAGCATATCCCCGGGCGTCCCTTCATCGTCCCATCGGCACAAGCCATGAAGGCGGCGCCCCCTTCCTGGCGGCAGGTCACGACGTCGATCTGCGGGCGATCATGCAGGGCATCGAGGACCGGCAGGAAGCTTTCGCCGGGCACGGTGAAAATTCGGTCTGTGCCTTGTTCGATCAGGCAGTCGACGAGCAGCGCAGCGGCGCCTGGGGTCTTGGCTTGAGTCATGGCGCGGCGCTTAGCTGCGGGGCGCGCGTGAGGCAATGCGGTGGATATTCACCATGAACATGCGTGCTTAATGTCCCGCGCTGCTACAGCGCTGATTTCCGGGGAGCGCGATGGTTATTATCGCGTTAACACCTGCATCATGCGTAGAGCCCTGGTCCTTACCGACGAAGTCGCCCGGCACCCCTTCCGTGCCTCTCTTCCCGCGCATGTCCGCAGCAACGAATACGAGCATCCGGCCGAGTCGCTCTGGCGGCTGACGCAGGACGATGTTCGCGGCTTTGCGACGACCTACATCGCGACCTTCGCGGCAGTTCTCGCTTTCATCATTTGAGCTGGGTTGCGCCTAGTGCGCGTGCTCGATCTCTGCCCGATGCAGCCGCTTGCCGAGCCACGCGGAAAACAGACACATCGCCGCGCTGAGCAGCAGCTGCTCCGCCACCGCGACCCCGATCATGTTCATCGCCATCGCCACGAGCGATCCGACCACCATCGCGCCTGAATTGACGATGTTGTTGGCGGCAATGGTGCGGCTGGCCTGGTCCGGCGAACAGCGCGTCGTCAGGAAAGCATAGAGCGGAACCACGAACATGCCCCCGGCAACCGCGATTCCAAGGAGGCAGAGCATGATCGCAACGGCGAGTGGCCAGGCGATGAACTCGCTCACGTTGAGTAGTTCGGTCGGCTGGTCGGCCTGCCACAACCGGCAGACTGTGTAGAAGGCGACCACGAACATGCCCATCACGATTACGGAGGAGGGCGCATAGCGGGCTGATACCTTGCCCTTGAGCAGTGCATTGACCGAAATCGAACCGAGCGCCACGCCGATGGAGAAGATCACCAGGAACAGGCTTGCGACTTCCTTGCTCGCCATCAGCGTGTTCTTGGCCAGGGGCGGGAACTGGATGAACAGGACGGCACCGATCGTCCAGAAGAAGCTGATCGACAGGATCGCGTAAAAGATCTGCTTGTCGTGCATGGTGTTGCGGATCAGCTCGATCGAGGCGCGGAGGATGTGCCAGTCGAGCTTCTCGATCTTCGCGACCGGCGGCGCGCTGGGGACCTGGCGGCTGGTCAGATAGCCGATCACCGAAGTGACGATAATTCCACCCGCAGCCCATTCGACCGGGATCCACCCCGCGAGGATCGTTCCCATCAGGATCGCGACATAGGTTCCCGCCTCGATCAGCCCGGTCCCGGCCAGCACCTCCTCGCGCCTCAGGTGCTGCGGGAGGATCGCATATTTGATCGGGCCGAGGAATGTCGACTGCACTCCGGTGAGGAACAGCGCAAGCAGCAGGAGGGGAATGGCAAAGGTGTGAACCGCGATGCCTTTCCACGCCAGGTAAAGCCCGGCGGCACCGATCAGCATCAGGCCGATTTCGCACAGCTTGACCCGACGGATGATCATGGCCTTGTCGCGCATGTCGGCGAGTTGGCCGGCCAGCGCCGACAGGATGAAGAACGGAAAAATGAACAGACCCGACGCGACAGCACTGAAAGTCCCCTCGGCGTTCTCGTCATTATACACCGCGTAGACCACGAACAGCACCATCGCGGTCTTGTAGAGATTGTCGTTGAAGGCGTTCAGAAACTGCGTGCAGAACAAGGGCAGGAAGCGTCGGCGGCTCAGCAGATGCGTGGACGTCGTCATATGGCTTCCCGATGTATCCTCACCCAATTGCGGTCCTTAGACCATGCGTAGCGGTGAACAAGGTAATGCGCGCATCTTTTGCCCCGCGCTAACTGCCGCTAGGGAATGCGGGATGCTGACGTTGCCGAACATCCTGACGCTCTCGCGCATCTTCGCGGTGCCGTTCCTTGCCTTTCTGCTGTGGTGGCCCGACTGGGCGATGGGATACCTGTTGGCTTTCGGGCTCTACAGCCTGATGGGGATCACCGACTATTTCGATGGCTACCTCGCGCGGTCGAGTGGCGCCGTGTCGAAACTCGGTATCTTTCTCGATCCCATCGCCGACAAGATCATGGTCGCCGCGGTCATCCTGGTACTGACCGCCCAGGGCGTATTGCGCGGACCCTATGTAGGCGACATGCACGTCATCGCAGGGCTGATCATTCTTGTGCGCGAGATTGCCGTTTCAGGCCTGCGTGAGTTTCTCGGCGGATTGCAGGTCTCGGTACCCGTGACGCGCCTCGCGAAATGGAAGACGACCTTCCAACTGATCGCGTTGGGCTCGCTTATTCTGGGTAAAGGGCTGCCTGGCTGGAACGTGGTTGTGGCAGGGATCGAGGCGAATGTGCCGCATACGGTCGGTCTGACCACCCTTTGGGCTGCGGCCGTCCTGACATTGATGACCGGCTGGGACTATCTCCGCGTCGGCCTTAAGCATATGGATTAACGAGATAAGATTCGGCGCGGCAAGTATTCGTGTCGCCAATGATCTTACGATCCCCGATTTTCTTTATTTCCGGGTGAAACCAAAACGCGGTTTGTGCGCTAATAGGGTTATAGACAACAACACGATTATCGGGCGCTCGTCATGCACTTCTGCAGCGCGCGCGCGGGAAACGCGCGCCTATCAACCGAATGTCAACCTCTTGCCCCTAGGACGGCGGCATGAGTTTTTCGCTGACGACATTTATTGGCCTGTTTTTCAAGGCCGGCGCCTACGCCCTGATCTTCAACGAAGTGCGCGGTGCGGTGCTCGCCGTTCCCGTGCTCTATGCGATGTACCAGTCGGGTGGATCGGCGATGGCGATCTGGCTCGGTATGTGTTCGCTGGCCGGGATTGCGCTGTCGGTCATCGTGCCGATCGTTGCAGCGAAACGGCTCGAACGCTTCGCGATGGAAAAACTCGCGACGGCACCCGCGAAAGCCGGCTAACCCGCCTTCAATTCTTCAGCCAGCAGTTTGAATTCCTCGGCACGGGGTGAATTCTTGCGCCAGATCAGCGCGATTTCGCGTTTGGCATTGACGGTCTTAAGGGGTCGCGCGACCACCTCCGTCCCGGTCAGGATTCCCGCTTCAAGTGCCATTTCGGGCAGCATCGTCAGCCCGAGATCGTTATCGACCATTTGCACCAGGGTGTGAAGCGAGGTGCCGATCATGGTCGCTGAAGCGCGTAGCTCCGGCCGGTTGCAAGCGGCGAGCGCGTGCTCCTTCAGGCAGTGCCCATCTTCCAGCAGCAGCAAGCGCCCCTCGTCAATCATCGAGGGCGGCACCGCGTCCGGGGGATCGCGCGGGTCGTCCTTGGGGAAAGCCACGAACAGGCGGTCGTCGGCAATGTGCGCGCTTTCGACTTCGCCGGTCGCGAAGGGTAGGGCGAGCAAGACGCAATCGACCCGCCCATGCTGGAGTGATTCGACAGCATCCTGGCTGGTCTCTTCGCGCAGGAAGAGCTTGAGTTCCGGGCGTTCCTTCTTGAGGCGCGGAAGGATCCGCGGGAGCATGAAAGGCGCGATAGTTGGGATCACGCTCATGCGAAGCGTGCCCGACAGGGGCTTCCCCGCCGCTTGAACCAGGTCGGAAAGCTCTTCTGCCTCGCGCAACAGCCGGTGCGCCTTCTCCACCACCTGTTCGCCCAACGATGTGAACCGTACAACACGGCGACTGCGCTCAACCAGCGTCACGCCAAGCAGCGATTCCAGCTCGCGGATCCCCGCGGACAGGGTCGATTGCGACACGAAGCTCGCCTCGGCCGCGCGGCCGAAATGGCCATGCTCGTGCAAGGCAACGAGATATTGCAATTGCTTGATGGTCGGAAGGTAGGTGCTCATTCGGCGGCGAGCGCTTCTTCCATGACCGCTTGCATATCATCGATATGTGTCATGGCGAGCTTGCCGTTGCGAACAGCGAAGGCGAGCTTGCCCTCGACGAGTTCGAGCGCGTCGCGCCCAAAAACTTCGTAGCGCCAGCCCTCAAGCACCGGTAGGTCGCGGACGCCGGCGGCGAGCGCTTCCATTTCCTCGGCCCGGGTCAACAGCCGCGATGCCACATCGATCTCGCGCGAGCGGATCTTGAGCAGTAGCTTGAGCAGATCGGCTACCAGCGCCCCTTCCTTGCCCAGCGGTGCGCCGCGCTTCATCTTTTCGGGCAGTTCGTCCTTGTCGAGCGGCTCGGCCTTCTCGAGCACCTTCATCAGCCGCTTGCCGATATCGTTGTCGCGCCAGGCACTCGAGAGCCCGCGCACCTTGGCGAGATCGTTCTGCTGCTTGGGCGGGTGGCTGGCGATGTCGGCGAGGGTTTCGTCGCGCATGATCCGTCCACGCGGGATGTTCTTGTGCTGCGCTTCGCCTTCGCGCCACGCGGCAAGAGACTTGAGCCGACCCAGGACCTGCGGGTTGCGACCCGGCTGGCGAATGCGGCGCCACGCCTGCTCGGGATCGACGACGTAGTTCGACACGTCGGCCAGCTTGTCCATTTCGGCATCGAGCCAGGCTCCGCGCCCGGTCTTGATCAGCTTCTTGAGGATTTTCGGGAAAATCTTCGAGAGATGCGTGACGTCGCCAATCGCATACTCGATCTGTCGGCTGGTGAGAGGGCGGCGACTCCAGTCGGTGAAGCGCGCGCCCTTGTCGACCGTGATTCCCAGCCAGCTTTCGACCAGATTGGCGTAGCCGATCTGTTCGGACTGGCTGATCGCCATCATCGCGATCTGCGTGTCGAAGATCGGATGCGGGGTCTTGCCTGCCAGGTTGACGATTATCTCGACATCCTGGCCGCCTGCATGGAAGACCTTGAGCACGTCTTCATTCGCGCACATCAGGTCGAGCAGGGGAGAAAGGTCGATCCCGTCGGCGAGCGGGTCGATTGCCGCGGCCTCTTCTTCATTGGCGATCTGCACGAGGCAGAGTTCGGGCCAATAGGTGTTTTCACGCATGAATTCGGTGTCAACGGCAACGAATTCGGACTTGGCCAGGCGCTCGCAGAGATCTTCGAGGGCCTCGGTCGTGGTAATCAGATCATGTATTTTCATTCGTCATTTCGTTTCTGTGGGCGGAGTGCCGCCCCCGGGCCAAAGCCCAATTGGAGGGTCAGGTGCCTTGACAAAGCCACCCTCTTCCCCTGTTAGCGCGCGCGATACAGTCGCATGCGGCGCACGCCTGTTTTGTTTGCGGGCGCCCTTAGCGTCATAGCTCCGAAAATGGAAAGATTTTAGATGCACGCCTATCGTACCCACAACTGCGCACAGCTTTCGGCAGAAAATGTCGGAGAAACAGTCCGCCTGTCGGGTTGGATTCATCGCAAGCGCGACCATGGCGGCGTGCTGTTCGTCGATTTGCGCGATCATTACGGCATCACCCAGATCGTTGCCGACGAGGATTCGCCGGCTTTGGCGGTGTTGGAGCGGCTCCGTCCCGAATCGGTTGTAACGGTCGATGGCCAAGTGAAGGCGCGCACTCCCGAGACAGTGAACAAGGATCTTCCCACCGGCGAGATCGAGGTCTTTGCTCGCGGAATCACCGTCCAGAGTGCGGCGGAAGAACTGCCGATGCCGGTTGCCGGGGAGCAGGAATATCCCGAGGATATCCGGCTCAAGTACCGCTTCCTCGACTTGCGTCGTGAAACGCTGCACAAGAACATCATGACCCGCGTGGCCGTCGTTTCGGACATGCGCGAGCGCATGAAGGGCGCGGGCTTCAACGAATTCTCGACCCCGATTCTGACAGCGTCGAGCCCCGAAGGCGCGCGAGACTTCCTGGTTCCGAGCCGCATTCATGCCGGCAAGTTCTACGCGCTGCCGCAGGCGCCGCAGCAGTACAAACAGCTGCTGATGGTCGCCGGGTTCGACCGCTACTTCCAGATCGCGCCCTGCTTCCGTGACGAGGACCCACGGGCAGACCGCCTGCCGGGCGAGTTCTACCAGCTCGACCTCGAAATGAGCTTCGTCACCCAGGAAGAGGTGTGGGACACCATGGAGCCGGTGATTGCCGGTACCTTCGAAGCCTTTGCCAATGGCAAGCATGTGACGCCCGCGGGCCAGTTCCCGCGCATCCCATATGCCGAAGCGATGCTCAAATACGGCAGCGACAAGCCCGACCTGCGCAATCCGCTGATCATCACCGATGTCACGACGCATTTCGCAAAGTCTGGCTTTGGTCTGTTCGAGAAGATCGTCGGAACCGGCGGTGTTGTGCGCGTGATCCCGGCGCCGGGCACGCATGAGAAGAGCCGCAAGTTCTTCGACGACATGAACGATTGGGCGCGCAAGGAAGGCTTCGCCGGGCTTGGCTATGTTACCCGCAAGGGTGGCGAGTTTGGCGGCCCGATCGCCAAGAACCACGGCCAGGAGGGCATGGAGAAGCTCTATGCCGAGCTGGGCCTGGGCGAGAACGACGGCTGTTTCTTTGCCGCAGGCAAGGAAAGCGACGCGGCCAAGCTGGCAGGCGCTGCGCGCATTCGCGTCGGCGAGCAATTGGAACTGATCGACAAGGACCGGTTCGAACTCGCCTGGATCATCGATTTCCCGTTCTACGAATATGACGAGGACGAGAAGAAAGTCGACTTCAGCCACAACCCGTTCTCGATGCCGCAGGGCGAACTGGAGGCGCTTGAAACCAAGGATCCGTTGACGATCAACGCCTACCAGTACGACCTCGTCTGCAACGGCTACGAAATCGCCTCGGGATCGATCCGTAACCACAAGCCAGAAACCATGGTGAAGGCCTTCGAAATTGTCGGGCTGAGCAAGGCAGACGTCGAGGAACAGTTTGGCGGCATGTACCGCGCGTTCCAGTATGGCGCTCCACCGCATGGCGGGATGGCCGCTGGCGTCGATCGGATCGTGATGCTGCTCTGCGGCGCGCAGAACCTGCGCGAGATCACGCTGTTCCCGATGAACCAGAAAGCGGAAGACCTGCTGATGGGCGCGCCGAGCAAGCCGGAGCCCAAGCAGTTGCGCGAACTTCACCTGCGGGTGGTCGAGCCGCCGAAGAAAGAGGGCGAGGGCGCATAATCGCCTATCACTCGACGAAATGAAAAAGGGCGCGGTGTCGAAACCGCGCCCTTTATCGTTCGGGCGACCAAATGATCAGTCGTACTGGTGTTCGAGCATATCGGCGAAGCGTTCGCCTTCGCAGATCTCGTTGTAGCACTGCTCGACGATCGCACGTTCTTGGACGTCCAGCGCATCGCTCTTCAGCGCCGATTCGAACTTGCCCTTGATGTAGTCTTCGCCTTCCTCGACGCGCTCGGTCGCGGCTTCGTCGCCATTTTCGAACATGTCGGTGATGCCCATCCACAGTTGATGCAGTTCGCCGCTGACGGTGCCCTTGGTGACAAGTTCGTCACCCTGTCGCTGCAGTTCGGCGTTCATCTGCTGCAGGGTCTGCTCACGCTGCTGGCAACGTTGTGTAAGGGCCTGCTTGAGGCTCGGACTCTCGGCCTTTTCGGCCGCCTTGCGATAGCCCTCGACCGAATCGAAGGTGGTGTCGGTAAGCGATTTGAATACGGTACTAGCCATGTGTTTTGCGTCCCTTTTCAGAAGGTTGGATACATCACCAACGCATGGGAAGGGCTAAAGGGTTCCCGTTTCCGAAAAGATATAGGTGGGCCGCCCTTTTGCCGCGCCGGTCCGTTCAACGGGCGCCCGGCCTGCGAATTTTGCAGAGGATTGAAGGCGCGTTTCGGATATTGTGCGAGAGATCGCTTTGCTAGACGCGCCCGAACGGCTCGATGATCGCCATCTTCTCCGGACATTCGTCGGTCGCCTCGGCTTTGCGGGCATAGGCATTGCCGAGCGGAGCGGCAGTCACGCCGTGCAACAATGCGCTGATCCACACCGCGTTGATCGCGACCGCCATGATCGGGGCGGCCAGCCAGCCGTCCAGCTTTTCGATTATCAGCAGCGCGAAAATCGCGGTCGCAAGCCCCCTCGGCCCGAACCAGCCGAAGAACAGCCGCGTTGTTGGGGAAGCATCGCTACCGGCCAGTGACAACCAGATTGCCAGCGGGCGCACGATGAACAGGCTGACGAGGATCAGCCCGGCAACCCGCCAATCGAGCATTGCCAGCGCATCTGGAAGCAAGGTCAGTCCGACCAGGAGAAACGTACCCCACATCAGCAGTTGGCCTTCGCCCTCGCTAAATTCGAAGACGAAGTCGCATTTGCCCTTCACGATGTTTCCGAAGCAGAGCCCGCCCACAAAGGCGGCCATGAACCCGTTGCCGCCCACGAGGTCCGCGATCAGATAGGTCGCCATGGCCAGCGTGAGCGCGGCGATTCCTTCAAGGGTGCGCGAGGATAGCATTCGTTCATCGGCTGCCAGATGGGCCTTGCCTGCAGCGTAGCCGATGACCACCCCCACCAGCGGGCCGAGCGTCAACTGAAGGATGGCGAACAGCAGCCAGTCGCGCGTGCCCAGATCCATTGCCTGCGCGGTGAGGCTGGCGAACAACAGCACAGCAGGGAGCGCGAGACCGTCGTTGAGGCCGCTTTCGACGGTCAGGCTCCGCCGTACGCGAACCGGGATCTGCTTGTTCATCAGGATTGATTGGCCCAGCGCGGCGTCGGTCGGTGTCAGGAGCGCGGCGACCAGGGCAAGCGCGACCAGCGGCCAGGAAGGAAAGAACAGCCATGCCGCAAGTGTGCCGAATACTATAGCAAGCGGCATTCCGCGAATGAGCATTCGCTGCGGCCAGACATGCTGTTTCTTGAGATGGCCAAGGTCGATTTGCGAAGCATCGAGGAACAGCAGGATGACGAGCGTTACCTCGGCGAGGATCTCGAGCGATTCGCGGGCCGCATCCTCGGGCAACCAGTCGGTAGAGGACAGTGCATATCCCACAGCCAGGAAGACCATCGGCGCCGTGATGATCGTGCGTTCGAGCCTCCGCCCGAACATGGCGAAAGTAAAGATCGCGGCCAGCACGACCAGCAGGCCGATCCCTTCCATCCAGCTACCCCCTGTTCCAATCGAACGAGTAGCGATGGTGCGCCCGAGGGTGGATCATGTCCACCCTCGGGATAACGCGATGGATGGTATCTAGGAGGTTCGATCGACCTCCAGTGTGGTCATTTGCCCCTATTTGGCTTCCGGCGCGGCAGCAGCGGCATCGTCAGGAAGTCCGCCGAGCTGGTCGACGAGTTTGGTATAGGCATCGAGATAAGCGAGGACGATGACCTGTCCGATCTCGGTGTTTTGATAGCCTGTTCCGCCGGCCGCGGCGAAACCGCCCCACCAGCCGCCACCGCCGCCGGCTCCGAAGCCGATATCCTTCTTGCGGGCGTAGCCTTCGGTCAGCGCCTCTTCGACGGTCGTACGAGCATTGACGATCGAAAGGGTAACGTTGGCCTCTTTCTTCTTCACGTTGATGCCGCCCGCGAGTCCGCCCAGCAACCGGTTGCCGAGCAGTCCGCCGATGGCGCCGCCGAGGCCGCCGCCGCCGCTATTGCTGTTGGTGGTGACGATATCGGGCTGGAGGAAATAGTCTGCCGCCTTGACCTGGCCCTTTCCGAGGTTTGATCCTTCCTGCAGCTCGCCCTGGTCGGCGAGGGCGCGTTCCATCGCGCGGCTCTGCATCGAGCGGCCGCGATTGACGAGCGTGAAGCAGCCGGATTGCTGCACGAAGATCTTCATGATGGCTTCGGGGCTGCCAAGGCTGAGCTCTCGCCACCACTGATTGTCGGGCTCGACGATAGCGACAGTTCCAAGATTGTGGCTGCAACGCGGAATCTCGGCGGTGCCGCGGTCCTGCTGCTTCTTCGCGGAGGAGCGGTCCTGTGCGAGGGCAGCGGACGGAATGGAAAGCGAAACAGCCGCAAGGGCGGCCAAAACCAATTGACGCATGAAAAAATCCTTGTCCGACAATATGTAAAGCTAGCTCCGATATTTTCGGATACTGCTCATTGGTGCGATCCCGCCGATCCTGTTTATACGAAAATTTCCGTCGATGCATTGCTACGTTCGAGGTACGTGTTGAAAACAGGAAGCGACGCCGTCGAACAGCAATTTGCCATGCCCCTTGCGCTCCGTTGATCGGTTCATTAGGGCGAAAAGCGATATTCGAAACCCCCAGGAACAGAGGGAATAATATGAGCGATACTGCCGACCGCGTGCAGAAGATTGTCGTCGAGCATCTCGGCGTCGAGGCCGACAAGGTCACCCAAGAAGCCAGCTTCATCGATGATCTGGGCGCAGACAGCCTCGACATCGTCGAACTCGTGATGGCCTTCGAAGAAGAATTCGGCGTGGAAATCCCGGACGATGCGGCCGAAAAGATCACCACGGTCGGTGACGCCACGAAATACATCGAAGAACACAAGGGCTAAACACACCTGAGCGTTTTCGCTGCCGCCCCGGTGGTGGCACTGGACAGGCCCGACCCGTAACCGGGCCGGGCCTGTGGCATTTTTGCGGAGATTACTGAATGCGTCGTGTCGTCGTAACCGGTCTTGGCCTCGTCACTCCCTTGGGTGGAGACGTGGAAACCAGCTGGCGGAACCTCATCGCAGGCAAGAGCGGTGCAGGTCCGATCACCCGTTTCGATGCATCAGACCAGAAGTGCCAGATCGCTTGTGAGGTGAAGCCCAAGGACCACGAAGACGGTTTCGACCCGGACAAGCGCGTGGATCACAAGGTGCAGCGTCAGGTCGATCCCTTCATCGTCTACGGTATCGATGCAGCCGGCCAGGCGCTGGAGGATGCAGGCCTTGCCGAGATGGACGATGACCTCAAGACCCGCACCGGCTGTTCGATCGGTTCGGGCATCGGTGGGCTACCTGGCATCGAGAGCGAATCGATCGTGCTGCACGAACGTGGTCCCGGTCGCGTCAGCCCGCACTTCGTCCATGGACGCCTGATCAACCTGATCAGCGGCCAGGTCTCGATCAAATACGGCCTGATGGGTCCCAACCACGCGGTCGTGACCGCCTGTTCGACCGGTGCGCACTCGATTGGCGATGCCGCCCGCATGATCAAGGACGGCGATGCCGATGTCATGCTTGCCGGCGGAGCTGAAAGCACGATCAACCCGCTCGGGGTTGCGGGCTTTGCCCAGGCGCGCGCGCTCAACATGAGCATGAACGACCGCCCGACCGAGGCCAGCCGCCCCTACGACAAGGACCGCGACGGTTTCGTCATGGGCGAGGGCGCAGGCGTGGTGGTGTTGGAAGAATACGAACACGCCAAGGCGCGTGGCGCGAAGATCTACGCCGAGGTGGTCGGCTACGGCCTGTCAGGCGACGCCTATCACGTCACTGCACCTCACCCGGAAGGCAAGGGCGCCGAACTCGCGATGCGCATGGCGCTGCGGAAGGCCGGTATGGACGCCGGCGATATCGATTACGTCAACGCGCACGGCACATCGACCATGGCCGACACGATCGAACTCGCTGCGGTCAAGCGCGTGCTGGGCGACGACCTCTCGGGCGCCTCGATGTCGAGCACCAAATCGGCGATCGGCCACCTTCTCGGCGGCGCGGGCGCGGTCGAGGCGGTATTTTGCATCCTCGCCATGCGCGACCAGGTGGTTCCGCCCACGCTCAATCTGCACAATCCCGATGAGGGCACCGAGGGTGTCGACCTCGTTCCGCTTGAGGCGAAGCAGCGCGAGGTACGTGCCGTGCTCAATAACAGCTTCGGATTTGGCGGCACCAACGCCTCGCTCATCATGAAGAAGGTCGACTGAACGTGATGAAGCGTGGCTGCCTCGTCGTAGCCATCCTCGCATTGCTGTTAGTCGCCGCCGGTGTCTTTGCCAGCGGAATGTTCGGTTCGGCTACGGTCGAAGAGGACACGTCATTCGTCATCCCGGCTGGATCGTCGCTGACCTCGGTCGCGGAGAAGCTGGAAGAAGAGGGGCTGATATCCTCCGCAAACGGTTTCCTGTTGCGGGCAAAACTGCTCGGCGGCGGTGATCCGATCCAGGCGGGCGAATTCGAGCTTACTGCCGACATGAGCCAGGGCGACATGCTCGAGGCGTTTCAGTCCGGCGACGTCATCCGGCGCTTCGTTACGATCCCAGAAGGCTGGCCATCGATCATGGTGTTCGAGAAGCTGATGGCGGAAGAGCTGTTGACGGGAGAGATCGACGTTCCGCCCGAAGGCTCGATCCTGCCCGATACCTACGATTTTGAGCGCGGCGAGAGCCGCCAGGTGGTGGTCGAACGGATGCAGGCGGCGATGGACACCTACCTCGCCGAGGCCTGGGCCAAGCGCAAGCCGGGCATTGCTGTCGACACCATGCGCGATGCGCTGATCCTGGCCTCGATCGTCGAGAAGGAAACCGGCGTCGCGCGCGAACGCCGCATGGTTGCAGGGCTGTATTCCAACCGGGTCAAGCAGGGCATGATGCTGCAGGCCGATCCGACGATTATCTACCCGATCACCAAGGGCAAGCCGCTCGGTCGCCGGATCAGGCAGTCCGAGATTGCCGCGGTCAACGACTACAACACCTATTCGATGGTCGGTCTGCCCAAGGGGCCGATCACCAACCCGGGGCGGGAGAGCATCGCCGCTGTCCTCGATCCGGCAGCGACCAACGCGCTCTACATGGTCGCCGACGGAACCGGTGGGCACAAGTTCGCCGACACGCTTGACGAGCACAATGCCAATGTCGCCGAATGGTATCGCCTGCGGCGCGAACGCGGCGAGATGTAGCTGCAGCCCGCCCTGGGCTTAGGGCAGGACGATGTTGAAGCCCGCCCCGACAGGATCGAGCGCATCGATCAAGCCTTGCATCGCCGTGGCATCTCCTTCGACCTGAAGCCCGGCGGCCGCCATCTGCTCGACCGGCATTTTCAGGAAAAGCATCCCCAGGATCATCTGCCGCGGCCCGCGCAGAACGACATCGGGAGCCTCGACCTGCTGACCCAATCGCCCGATCATGATCCGGTCGTTCGCCTCGATCACCGCGGTTTCTCCGCGATCGGTCAGGTGAAGCTGGACCGTCACCGGCCCGCTTGCCAGCTTCGTCGGATCGAACCGCGTCGCTGCGGAATCGAGCAGCAGGCCGGTTTCGATGGCGCTGATGACGTCGGGGCTTTGGGTCTGGAACGCCTCGCGGGCGCCCTTCCGTAGCTCATCCGCCGCAACGAGGAACTGGTTGCGCCAGATTGCGCTCTCTGCCTGGTAGCCCTGCTGTTCATAGCTGTCGGCAAGCAGACCGCGCGCCTGCTCATCGGCAGGTGCGGTGAAAACCAGTTGCTGCAAGAGGTCGGACGCCCAGCGATAGTCACCTGAAGCCATTGCCGTCCGGGCGAGCGCCATGACGCGTTCCGAACCGCCGAGAGCCTCGACCATGCGCCTGGCGCGTTCGATTGGCGGATGCGCATGCAGGTTCGCCGGAACGGCATCGTACCAACCTAGATAATACTGGTAGATGGCCTTCGAATTGTGGCTGTAGGTGCCGTAATAACCGTGGTTGGACCACTCCTCGCCAAGGTTCGTGGGAAGGGGAACGTCCTCCGCGATTTCCGCCATGGTCGATCCACGGTTCATTCGCCTCACTGTTTGGTCGTGGAGGTAGCGATAGTTGTCGCGCTGGGCCGAAAGCCAGGCCGTGCCGGCCTCGGTCCCGAATTGCGGCCAGCAATGGCTCGAGACCACGACATCGCTCTTGGGCGCATAAACGGTGGCCGCCTCGTCAAGATAGTGCGCCCAGGCGCGCGTGTCGCGCACCTTGGCTCCGCGCGGAGTCAGGATATTGTGCATGGTGCAGGTCGCGATCTCCGCCGCTAGAAACGTCCGCGCCGGTTCGACATAGACGTTGAGCTCTGCGGGCGCCTCGCTCCCGGAAACGATCTGGAATTCCAGCGAAACGCCATCCACCACCCGTTTCTCACCGGTGCGCTTGATGATGTCATTGGGCGCGATCAGCGTGACAGTCCCGCCGGACACCGCCGTACCGATTCCGCTGCCCATCTGGCCTTGTGGCCCTGGCTGAAGCCCGCGTCCGAACTGATAGGCGGCGCGCCGCGTCATGGCGCTGCCGGCCATCACGTTTTCCGAGCTGGCTTCCTCCATGAAGTGTTCGGGTGCGATGACCGCGACCCGACCTGCCTTGACCTCCTCCTCGCCGACTACACCGCGCACGCCGCCGAAGTGATCGGCGTGGCTATGGCTGTAGACGACCGCCGTCACCGGCCGCTCGCCGAGCGTTTCATTGACGAGTTCCAGCGCCGCGGCCGCAACCTCGGCCGTGGTCAGTGGGTCGATCAGGATCCAGCCGGTGGCACCGCGCACGACGGTCATGTTCGACAGGTCGAATCCTCGAACCTGCCACACGCCGTCTGTCACCTCGAACAGCCCGTGATGCTTGAGGTAGCGCATGTGCCGCCACAGGCTCGGATGGACGGTTGCAGGCGCCTCGCCATCGACGAAGTCGTAAGCGGCGAGGTTCCAGACTGGCTCACCGTTTGCGTTCTTGATCACCGGGTCGCTGCGCGTGGCGAGGAATCCGCGCGTGGCGAAGGCCGCGTCGCGCTCGCCATCGGCGGGCAGGGCCGAGGCGGCGACGCGCTGCGCCTCGATCGTGGCAGGAGAAGCAGGTTTGGGCTGCGCCAGCGCCTCGCCATGCAGGGGCGCTGCGATCAGTGCCAAGGTCACCAGAGTACGGTTTCGCATTCTGCCGGTCATGTTTCTCTCCTCCACCTTGCAAGGGAGACTGCTCCCATGCCCGGTCGATAACAAGGGTGACGTTGCGTAAGGCAGCGCGACCGGTCCATAGCGCCACCATGAAGAACCCGCCCTTCATCGTCACGGCGTCGCTGCCGCCTGATCTGTTCGCCTGGGCAGACAGGCTGCGGCGAGAGCACTTTCCGCCTGAGCGCAATCACTTGCACGCGCATGTCACGCTTTTTCACAGCTTTGCGCCGACGCTGTTCGAAGAGCTCAAGACCGTGCTTCCCCGGGTGGCAGGAGAATTTGCGCCTGTACCGGCGCGGATCGAAGGCTTGATGGATTTGGGGAAGGGCACCGCGATCCGAATCGAAAGCCCTGGCATGCTCGCCATTCGCGCAGGGATTGCGGAGCATTTTCACGGCGCCCTCACTGACCAGGACCTGCACGAGCCAAGGCTGCACATCACCGTCCAGAACAAGGTCACCAAGGAGGAGGCGAGGGCGCTGCAGGCCGAACTTGCAAGTGTCGTCGAACAACGCGAGTTCCACTTCACCGGCCTCGAGCTTCATCGCTATCTTGGGGGGCCGTGGGAGATGGTGCGCAACTTCCCATTCAGAGGGCGCGAAAAGGCGTGACATGGGTGTTGACCGGGCGGCTCTGCGGCCCTAAATGCGCCGCCTGCCGAGCGGGCAATTCGCCCCGGCAGGCCTCATGGCAATGACTGGGGCGGAGTAGCTCAGGTGGTTAGAGCAGCGGAATCATAATCCGCGTGTCGGGGGTTCGAGTCCCTCCTCCGCTACCAATCTCGAATCCGCATGGGTTCGCTTGCTTCCGCATACATCCGTAAACTTCAATTAAAACAGAATGATGTGAGTGATTCGCGTCCGCTTGCGTGCGCATGCATTCGCTTGAAGCCGGATTTGGTGTGGGGGTATTTTGGGGGTATTTTCCGGGGGTAGCGAAAAGGAGCGATACCCCCAATGGCCTTGAGTGAGATTCAGATCAAAAAAGCGAAGGCGGCTGAGCGTCCATACAAGCTTGCGGATGGGGAGGGATTATTCCTCCTGGTGCAAAAGAACGGCTCGAAGCTCTGGCGGCTGAAATACCGGTACCACGGGAAGGAGAAGCTGCTTTCTTTCGGTGCCTACCCCGAAGTCGGAATAGCGGCCGCAAGAGAACTCAAGAGAGCTGCCAAGGGTGTGCTGGCCGAAGGCAGGGACCCGATGGTTCACAAACCGGGTCGGGACTTCGAAGAGGCTAAGACCTTCAGGGCGATTGCCACCATGTGGCATGAGAACAGAGCAAGTAGTCTCAATCCCGCCCATGCGAAGCGCGTGTGGTCGCGGATGGAGCAGGACGTGCTTCCTGTCTTAGGCGAGCTCATGATGCATGAGATAACTCCACCAGAAGTCCTGAAGGTCATTCGGAAGATCGAGGAGCGCGGCGCGCTCGACATCAGTCGACGGGCCAAGCAATGCATTGGTCAGGTATTCCAGTTCGCGATTGCCAGCGGACTTTGCGATTCCGATCCAACGGCGCATCTTCGGGGGGCTTTGAAGCCACGTCCTCGGGTCAAGCATATGGCGAAGCTGCCTCTGGCACAGCTACCCGAACTCATCATCAAGATGGAGCGATACCAGGAAGAGGGTGAGAGACGATCCGAAATTACGCGGGCGGCATTGACCTTTGCTCTTCTTACATGGGTCCGGACCAAGGAACTCCGGTTCGCCAAGAAGCACGAGTTTGAAGGTCTAGTCGGAGATTTACCAGTTTGGCGCATTGGCGCTGATCGGATGAAAATGGGCCGCGAGCATATCGTGCCTTTGTCGCGACAAGCCGCTTCTCTTGCTCAAGATATGATCAGCAAGTCCGAAGGCGAATACGTCTTTCCAGGCCAGAAGCCCAAGATGCCGCTTTCCGAGAATACGATGATCTATGGCCTCTATCGCCTCGGTTACCACGGGCGACAAACTGTTCACGGCTTCAGGGGTCTGGCGAGCACCTGGGCGAATGAGCAGCTGGTCGAGGTCGGCGAACCACCGATGTGGATCCGCAGATATCATGAAGACTGGGTCGAACTGCAATTGGCACACAGCGAAGAGAACGAGGTTCGCGGGGCATACAATGCTGCCGAATATCTCGCTCCCCGTCGTGCAATGCTGCAGGATTGGGCAGACTTCCTCGATTCCATCGGCGGCAAAGCGCAAAACATTGCTGTTTTGAGAGCCGCTTGACCTGCTCCTAGGCGGGCACCTGCCCCAGCCATTCGACGCGAAGGCGGTCGAACCCGACAACGATACCCTCTGCGGTAACCTCAAATCCAAAGTCGTTGTTTGAGGGTTCGTAGTCTTCGAGAACCCAATGATCTCCGGCATCGGTTACAATTACGGCTCCCCGAGGAAGGTGCTCGAGCCGTCCGCTGATCCTTTTCCGATTCGTAGTCATATCGAACCGTATGCCATCCATCGGTCGATAACGCTCTTCACATATCCAGGTGTTTCACGATTTTTCGGTATTCCGCCGGCTCGCGACACGGCGCCGGGACCAGCATTGTATGCGGCCAGCGCGAGATGGATCGCACCGAAGCGCTCTAGCATCTGCTTCAGATACCGCGCGCCGCCATCGATGTTCTCAGCCGGATCGTGGCGATTGCTGACACCAAGTTCTCTTGCCGTTCCCGGCATGAGTTGAGCGAGCCCAGCGGCGCCAGCCGGACTGATTGCCATCGGGTTGAACCGCGATTCCTGCCAAATCAGGGCCTGAAGCAGTCGAGGCGGCAATTGGTATCGCGCTTCAGCTTGCCGGATGAGTGGCTCATACAAGGCTTCCTTGAAGCTTCTATCGATATAGGCCGCGCCGCCATCTGGCTTGCCCAAGTGGATTGCAGTCGGGTTGAAAGCGCGCCCTTTGTCGTTTGTAACCTCAACTGTGCCGAGGTCATGGTCGAAGACCTGAAACTCCTGCGCGTGCGCGGATCCCGAAATCGCAATCGCGAGCGCACCGCAACCGCAAGCCACCAGAGACATTCGCATTGAATTACCTTTCACGTTGCCTCGATCCGCAAGAGAACATAAATAGAACAAATGGGTGTAGGAAAACGTTTTTTTTGCAAGTTTATCCGAGAGGAGAGGGGTTCGTCTGGAGGGGGCAATTGTGAGGCGATGGAGCCGGTATGCCTGTTTCGAATTCAACCCTGTCACGTACCTCGCTTGAGGACACCGCCCGCAACATCTGCGAAAGCCGAGGGGGCAAATGGTCAGGCACAAAGGGGATGGCGTGCTGTCCCGCGCATGATGACCGCACACCTTCGCTCGGCGTGACGCTCGGCCGAAAGGCTATTCTCTTCCATTGCTTTGCGGGCTGCGATCAACAGAGCGTGCTTTCCGCAATGGCGCGCGAAGGTTTCGAGGTGGCCAGGTTTTTCTCGGGTTCTTCGGCCGAGGATCAGATCGAGCCAACAAGGCTACGCACACCCTCGGCAGCAGCGTTGAGGATCTGGCGCGAAGCGGAACCATTGGGTGCCAGTCCGGCGAAGGCCTACCTCGAGAGCCGCGGCATCCTGGCCGCATCTTCAGCTCTTCGCTTTCATCCGCAAACGCCGCTCGGGCCGAAAGGACAGGCCCGCTTTCTTCCCGCTATGATTGCGGCGGTCAGCCTCGATGAGGGGCCGATCGCGATCCACCGCACGTTTTTGTCCACCGAGGCTTCAACCAAGGCCACCTTCGACAAGCCAAAGCGCGCGCTTGGCTCGCTCGGTGAAGCTGCTGTCCGTCTCTTTGCTCCGGTTTCCGGGAAGCTCGGCCTTGCCGAGGGGATCGAGAGCGCGTTGTCAGCCTATGCGCTCACCGGCATTCCCGTTTGGGCGACCCTTGGGAATGAGCGTTTCGGTCTCGTAAGCATTCCCGAGAGTGTGACCGAGCTTCATCTGTTCGTCGATCATGATGCTGGCGGCGAGCTGGCCGCCTCGCGTGGCCTCGGAGCCTACGCGCAGGAAGGGCGGACGATCCAAGTCCGCAAGCCACATCCAAGCGATACCGACTGGAACGATGAACTCATAGCATGGCTGCGCCGCAAAGCGGCGCGTTAGAGGAGAGAGGGCTTCTCGATTTCTTGATCCGGCAGAGGGCGTGTCCCGATGCCCCCATCAGGAGGACGAATTGCCATGTTTCAATCAGACCTGTTTCCCGCCGGCGAGCAGTTGCCGTCCATACCCTTGGCCTATGCCATTGGCACCCGAGTTGCCGCGCTTCTTGCTTCGGGTCGTCATCTTACCCGTACCGACATTTCCGGGCTGTTCGCCGAAGAGACCGGTGTTCTCGACTGGGGAGGTGCCTGGACGATCGACGACTACAACAGCGCGGTCGAGATCGGCGCACTACTCTGGCTTCGAGAGTCCTCACGGATCGATCTGGCGACGAATGTACACGAAGCCGAAGCGCGGTTCGACTGGCTCGAAGCAGCTTTGCCGCCGCGGCACGTGCGCAGCGAAGCACAGGTCGAGCTCCAACAGTTCTCGACCCCGCCAATGCTGGCCTGGCTGATGGCGAAGGCCGCAGCAGTTGCTGCGCAAGACACGCTTCTCGAACCATCCGCCGGTAATGGCGCCCTTGCGCTTTGGGGCAGCGTCCAGAACGCTTCGCTGCTCCTCAACGAGATCGATCCGGCAAGACGAGACTGCCTCGGCCACATCTTCCCCGCAGCCGCGATCACCACGTATGACGGGGAGCTGATCGCCGACCTGGTGCGCGGCCCTGTTCCGTCGGTCGTGCTGATGAACCCGCCATTCGCCCGCAGCCAGGAACGCGGCAAGGACGGTGAGACCGCCATGCGTCACCTGCGCGGTGCGATCCGAGTGGCTGCAAATGGGGCGAGGATAGTCGCCATCATGCCCGAAGGCTTCGATGCTTCCGCTTTCGCCAAAGCACAGGACGAAACGTCGCTCGTGCTCAATGTCCGCTTGGAGCAGATGTTTCGCCGGACAGGGACGGGGATTGCCGTTCGACTGGTCGTGTTCGACAAGACGCCGACTGCGGCTTCGCCCGCGATCACCGGAGATACTGCCGACCTGATCGCGCTCCACGAGCTTATCACTGCGCTTCCGCCCCGTGCGCAGACATCCGCCAACATCCATCGCCTGCCAGTCGGCAAGCCAGTGCGCCTCGTTTGCAAGACTTCGACCCAAAGCGCGCCGGTTCGGCCGGTGGCGCCGTTCGCCGCGACACCAGCAGCCAGCGCGAATGCGATCGACCTTGCCTATTCGGTCCTCGCCGACCCCGCGCCTGTGCCCGAACAGGCAGGCATCTACCTGCCTTACCGGCCCAGCCGCATCGCCTTCGAAGATGCGCCGGTCCATCCCACCCCGCTCGTGGAATCGGTCGCCATGGGTTCGGTCGCGGCACCGCAGCCCGATGTTTGCCCGCGCCTTCCCGCAGGTTGGCAGGCCGATGGCCTGCTGTCCGAAGCGCAATGCGAGACACTCGTTTACGCTGCCCAGGCATTTTCGCGTGATCTTCCAGGTCAGTTCAAGGTCAGCCAGGAAGCCACCTCGCTGGAGCTGTCCGAAGATGGGCACACCTACCGGCAGGGCTTCTTCCTTGGCGACGGGACCGGAGCGGGCAAGGGACGGCAGATCGCAGCGGTCATCATGGACCGCTGGCTCGCAGGCGAGCGCCGGCATGTCTGGATCACCAAGAACGAGGCGCTGCTCGAAGATGCACGCCGCGACTGGGAAGCGCTTGGCGGACTACCGCTCGATCTCCAGCCGCTCTCGCGCTGGAAACTCGGCCAGCCCGTAACGATGTCCGAAGGCATTCTCTTCGTCACCTATCCGACGCTGCGCTCGGGCCGCGCCGAGGATACGCGGCTCGACCAGATCCTTGCCTGGGCGGGCGAGGATTTCGACGGCGTGATCGCTTTCGACGAAGCCCATGCGATGGCTAATGCGCTCGGGGGCTCTTCAATCCGCGGCAAGGTCAAGGGCTCTGAACAAGGGATGGCGGGCGTCAGGCTGCAGAACCACTTGCCGCGCGCCCGCGTGCTTTACGCGTCTGCCACTGGCGCTTCGGATATCGCCAACCTCGGTTACACTTCCCGCCTCGGCCTTTGGGGACCCGAGACCGCTTTTCCGACCCACGAGGCATTCATGACCGAGATCCGCGCTGGCGGCGTCGCGGCGATGGAGCTCGTCGCCCGTGATCTCAAGGCCCAGGGCCTCTATCTTGCCCGTGCGCTGTCCTTCGCCGGGGTCGAGTACGACATCCTCGAACATAGCCTGACCGAAGCACAGGTACGGATCTACGATGCCTATGCTGATGCCTGGGCGATCATCCACCGCAACCTCGAAGCTGCGCTCGAAGCAACCCGCGTGGTCGACGAGGACAGCGGCGACACGCTCAACCGCAATGCCAAGGCTGCGGCGCTATCGATCTTCGAAGGCACCAAGCAGCGCTTCTTTGCCCAGCTCCTGCTTTCGATGAAATTGCCGAGCCTGATCCCCGCGATGGAAGTAGCGCTTGGCGAAGAGAATTCGGTTGTCGTGCAGCTGGTCTCGACCGCCGAGGCCATGCTCGACCGGCGCCTTGCCGACCTTACCGTGGAAGAACGCGAAGCTCTCGATATCGATCTGTCCCCGCGTGAATACGTCATCGACTACCTTACGAAGAGCTTCCCGATACGATTGATGCAGGTATTCGCCGACGAGGACGGCAATCTTCGCTCCGAGGCGATGAGCGACGGAGAGGGCAATCCCGTTTTCTGCCCGCGCGCCATTGCTGTGCGCGATGCGCTGATCGAACAGCTTTGCGCACTGCCGCCCATCGCCACTGCGCTCGATGCGATTATCGAACATTTCGGAACCGACGCCGTGGCCGAAGTCACGGGCCGGACCCGCAGGCTTGTACTGGGCCGCGATGGTGAGCAGCGCCTCGAACGGCGTAGCCCCAGCGCCAATGTCGCCGAAGCCCAAAGCTTCATGGAAGGGATCAAGCGCATCCTGGTCTTCTCGGATGCGGGCGGCACGGGGCGATCCTATCATGCCGACCTCGGCTGCCGAAACCAGCAGCGCAGGGTTCATTTCCTGCTCGAGCCGGGCTGGCGCGCGGACAACGCCATCCAGGGTCTTGGTCGTACCAACCGCACCAACCAGGCCTCGGCCCCGCTGTTTCGGCCGGTAACCACCGACGTAAAGGGCGAACGCCGATTCATCTCAACCATTGCGCGAAGGCTCGACGCATTGGGCGCGCTGACGCGCGGCCAGCGCCAGACGGGCGGTCAGAACCTGTTCGACCCGGCCGACAATCTCGAAAGCGACTATGCGCGCGACGCGCTCAGCCGCTGGTTCCAGCTGCTCTATGACGGCAAGCTCGAAGCCACGAGTTTCGGGAATTTTGTCGAGCGTACGGGTCTCCGGCTCGAAAACCCCGATGGCGGGCTGACCGACAATCTCCCGACGATTCAGCGTTGGCTCAACCGCATTCTCGCGCTGCCGATCGCGCTCCAGAACGCCATATTTGATGAATACCTTGGTCTCGTCGAAGCGCGGATCGAAGCCGCGCGCGAGGCCGGAACGCTCGACCAGGGACTGGAAACCGTCAGGGTTGATCGTTTCAATGTCCTGGCAGATGAACTCCTGCGCACCGATCCCGTGACCGGAGCCGAGACCCGTCTCGTCTCGCTCGAAATGACGAGGCACCTTCGGCCTCTGCGATTGCAGCGCCTGGTGCGGATGCACGAGATCGGCAGCCCGCACGCTATCCCGATGCGCAATACGCGCTCGGGCAAGGTCGCCCTCTCGGTTCCTGCCCGGCGCCTTATCGCTGACGACGGGGCCGTGATCGAACGTCGGCGCCTTCTGCGACCGCTCAAGTCCGCGAACTGGACACTTGAGGCACTCGGTGAGAGCCACTGGGAAGAAATTGGCGTCACTGCGTTCACCAGCGCCTGGAGGACCGAGGAAGAAGAGGCGGCCAAATCACCGGTTACCGAGCGCGTCCATCTCGCCACCGGACTGCTGCTCCCGGTCTGGAAGCGCCTCCCCGGCGATCATGTCCGCGTCACCCGGCTCGT
This sequence comes from Altererythrobacter sp. CAU 1644, assembly GCF_029623755.1. NCBI lineage: Bacteria > Pseudomonadati > Pseudomonadota > Alphaproteobacteria > Sphingomonadales > Erythrobacteraceae > Altererythrobacter > Altererythrobacter arenosus. Next base: position 3,182,790 of record NZ_CP121106.1, on the reverse strand, counting down.
TGCCGAGGACGGCCAGTCGATCATCGGCCGCGAAGTGCTCGATGTCGATCTCGCTGCAATCGCCGATACCTTTGGCCTTTCCGGGGTTACCGGACCATCGGCAGAGCAGATCGGCGACCTCGTCCTCGCCAGCGGCAAACCGCTGTGCCTCGCAAGCCACGACTCCCTGACTGTGAAGCGCTCGCTGGTCGGCGGCGAACAGCGCCTTGAACTGACCGGGTTCTCGCCCGACCGGCTCGACTGGTACAAGAACAAGGGCTGCTTCACCGAGATCATCCGCTACCGCACGCGGCTGTTCGTCCCGGTGTCGAAAGCCTCTTTGATCCTTCCCGCGCTTGCCGCCTGATCCCTCGGGCAGACCCCATTCTCAGAATGAGAGTGGAGGGAGCCCTTTGGGCTTGTGGGCCTCGTGATCCTCACCTGCGCCTTCAATCCATCAGGAGAACACCTATGATCCAGTCGATTCCCTTGAAGAAGCTCGTCCCGAGCCCGCGCAACGTTCGCAAGTCGAGCGACGTGCTGGCCGACCTCCAGCTGCGGGCAGACATTGCTGCGCGCGGCCTGCTGCAGAACCTCGTCGTGCGCAAAGGAAAGCGCGGCAAGTTCGAAGTCGAGGCCGGCGGTCGCCGTCTCACCGCGCTGCAGGCGCTGGCCGAAGAGGGCACCTTGCCCGAGAACCACGAGGTCACCTGCCTCGTCATCGAAGGCGAAGAAAGCGAAGTGCGCGAAGCCAGTCTTGCTGAGAACTTCCAGCGCCTCGCGATGAACCCCGCCGACGAGGCGCAGGCCTTCGCCTCCATCATCGAGGCAGGGGCTACCACCGAAGACGTGGCGCGCCGCTTCGGCCTCACCGTCCGGTTCGTCGAAGGGCGTCTGCGCCTGGCAAGTCTCGCGCCTTGCGTCTTCGAAGCGCTCGCCGAAGGCACGATCACGCTCGACATGGCCAAGGCCTACGGCGCGATTTCCGACGTCGAGCGCCAGGCGCATGTCTATGCTGAGCTGCAGCACGCCTGGTACCAGATCACGCCCGACACGATCCGCCGCATGGTGCTCGATGCCACGGTGCGCGGTTCCGATCCGCGAGCTGTGCTAGTCGGACGCGATGCCTATCTCGACGCAGGTGGTCGGATCGAGCGCGAACTGTTCGACGATGATGCCAGCGAGAGCTGGATCGATGTCGCGCTGCTCGAGGACCTCGCGCACAAGGCCATGGACGAAGCCGCAGAAAAGGCCGCGCTCGAATATGGCCTTGCCTGGGTGCGCCCGACCCTTGGCAACTACGTCAGCCATGACCTCGTCGAAGGTCTGAGCCGTCTGCCTTGCGACCCTGCGCCGATGACCGAACAGGAAGCTCAGGAACTCGGCGAGCTCGAGGCCGACTACGACCGCGTCGCCGCTGTGCTCGAAGACGAGGACAGCGACGAGGACGAGGTCGCCAAGGCCGAGAAGGAACTAGTGGTGATCGACCGTGCCATGCGCGTGCTCAATGACCGGCCGCCGGTACTCGCCGACGAACTGAAACCGGAGGCCGGCGCCTTCCTCGTCCTCTCGCGCAATGGCGAGCCGACCCTGGTCCCGCAGTTCTACACCGAGACCGAGGTCATCGCTGACGAAGGCGTGGTCGAGGCCATTGAAGAGAGCGGTGCGGCTAAGCCCAAGGGGAGCTCGCTTTCCCAGCGCCTGCTCGACGAACTCGCAATGCAGCGCCGCGACATCCTGGCAATCCATCTCGCCAACGACCCGGCACTAGCGCTCGACTTCATGGTCTTCACGCTCGCCGATGCCGATGGGCACGACTGGCGCGCCAAGAAAGCGTCGACCCTCGTTGGCTCGGTCGCGTCCGGGCCTATCACCGGGTTCGAGGCGAAGGATGCGCCGGCGAGTGCCGCGCTTGCCGAGTTCGCCGGGTCGCTCGATGAAAACTGGCGTGCGGGTGAAAGCGATGTCGAGCGGTTCGCGAAATTCCGAGCGCTTTCCGACGAGGCGCGCTCAGCATGGCTTGGCCATGTCGTCTCGCGCACTCTGGTTGCCAGCCTTGCCTGCGAAGGCGAACGATCGGTGCCGATGCACGAGGCACTCGGCTCGCTCCTCGAAATCGAGACCGCGCATTGGTGGCGTCCCACGGCGAAAAACTACTTCGACCGGGTGGCTAAGGCGCGCACGCTCGAAGCGCTCGACGCCGCCGGCGGTCCCGAACTGGTCAGTCGTTATGCCGCATCGAAGAAGGCTGAGCTTGCGAGCGCTGCCGAACGCATCTTCTCGGGCAACTTCATTGGCGAGCCCGAGGTCAAGGAACGGGCGCAGGCTTGGGTTCCGCCGATCATGCGGTTCAACGATTCTGAAGAAGTCGAATTGGCCGACCACGACGGAGACGAGGCGGTCAACGCCGAAGGAACTGACGAGATTGCCGAGCAGGCAGCCTGACCCCTCCTGACAGGTCCAGGTCACTCGGCAGGCGGTCCGTCCCTCTCGGGACGGGCCGCCATCTGGATGTTAAAATCTGAGCCGCATTTGGGCTGGAAGCCCTCGGTCAGCTTCGGCTTCGCTCACCGAATAGTCGGCCATTAGCCCGCTCGCGAGCCATGAAATGCTTCATAAGGATCGACAGGCACTGCGAAAAAGCGCTGGCTAACAACCTCGTCAAAAGTGCTCGCCAAGGGCGCAGCAAGTGGAAGCAGAACTTGTTTGGCGCGATAATAATCGTCGAGCTCGATGGGGTTATCAGGCATCAGGGGCGCGTCAATTCTCACGAGTTGGTCGCGACCAATGAGAAGTCCTGCTTGACCAAGCGCGTTCTGGCTAGCAAGCCGCATTGCCGACGAGATGACCTCTTTCCAGTGCCATAGTCCGCCGAGCCGGACCTGATCATCTGAGATAAGCATCTCGGACTCGCCACAGCCGAGCGACAGAATCTGGACTTGGCGCCGATTGAGATCATGGCAGCTTAGCGCATCGACTAGCGCAACCATAACAGGATTGTTCGCCCAGACGCCTCCGTCGGCAAAGCGCCGCTCCCCATTCCTATAGACGGAGAAGAAAGTCGGCGCCGCGGAGGTTGCGAGTGCGGCTGTCACCATTTCCTCGCGCCAGTCGAGTTTGAAGTCGGGGTGGTGCGGTGTCTTGAAGATGTGGACCTCGGTGAAGCCATCGAATGCCGGTATGCACAAACGGCAGTGCGCATCGCCGATTTGCCGCTCGCCGAACAGCTTGCGTAGCTCGCGTTCGAGTGGACCACGCTCATACTGGTAGCGAGTCAACGAATGGAAAAAGCGAAGGCCCGATTTAAGCCTGCTAAAAGGGGGGCGGATTGGCGGAAATATTGCTTCGCCATGATCGAGGTAGAGCTTGAGGATTTCGCTTGCGCGCATTCCAATTGACAGGCCGAGGGCAATGATACCACCTGTAGACGTCCCGGCGATTAGGTCGAAATATTCGCCTGCCGAGCGGCCATCCAAGTGGCGAGATTCAAACTCTGCCAAAAGAGCAGCCGGCAGGATGCCGCGAATCCCGCCGCCGTCGATCGAGAGAATGCGGAAGGGCTTGTCGGTAGGCCAGGGCAATTGCACCCGCTGCTCGACTAATGTGCCGTCAGACCGCCGCGATGGCCTTTTTGTTTGCAATGCCATCTTGCTCCTCTCGTGTCGGGTGCCGACCGCCGCCGCGCCATGACTTAGTCGCGAGCCAACCCTCATAGAAGAAGAGGTAGCGCGAACTCCACGGCACCGTCGTCTCGGCGAGCAGATCGCTCGGAGTCCACTCGCGATTATAGGCGTCGAACAGGCAGAGATAAGGCAGCCTTGGTTCGTCGCGGTTCACATAGACGTGGGGGACAGGGCCTTCCTCATAGTCTGAATGCCGTTCGAGAACGGGATCGAGAATCTGAACGCGCGGTTGAACCTGCAGCAGCGAGAAGGCCTCGATCGCCAACGGCACACGATAGCCGATCCGAACCGTGTAAAAGCGCTGGAGAGGTTGCAGACGTCCCTGCCAGACAGCGTATCGATCGGCGCGCTCGATGACCTTGAAGCCGGGCCAGCGCTCGGCCATCGCGGCAATCTGATTCTCGATGCTGATCAGTCCGGGATGCATCCGCCACCCATGTTGGTACTGGCGCGCGCGGCTGTGCTGGTCGCAGCGCCGATGATGGCGGGCGCGCCGGTAAGGATGCGTCCGGTCGTTCCGAAGCGCATCGCGCCGCGTTCGGCTTCGCGCCGGCTTGCATCGAGAAAGCGTTCGACCGCGAAGCCCGCCGCCGTCTCGCCAAACAGGTCATCGAGGATGGTCCGCATTTCGGTCAGATTTGCGTTGTCGCTGCGAAGGCGACCAAGCTGCCGCTGCAGATGATCGAGATCACGCATATAAACGTTCTGCGCGGCGACCTCCCTAGGCCATCGATCTGTGAAGATATCCTCCGGGAAGGAGGGGTTGCGTACGACCAAGGTGTCAAACCGGCGAACGTGATCCTGAAGCTGGCCACTGATGTGCGAGGCAATATTGACGACCTCGTCAACCAGCCCGGACTGCGCCGGACCGCTATCCAGAGCCATAGCCGCGAGCACTACCGACGGCGGCTTCCGACCATCGCGCGAGCGGTAGCGGACATCGCGATTCCGCTTCAGCAACTGGAGCGCCACGACGCGCGAGGATTTTTCCGAGAGCGGAACGCGACCGGGTAGCGGGTCGGTTTCGGCCTTCGCGACCACGCCATCCGATATCTGGCGACGGGCGTCGAACATCGTCGCGAAAACCGGATCGAACGCCACCTCACGATTGAAATAATCGGCGAAGCCCCAAGGATTGACCGTCTTGTGGTAGGTTTCGGCGGTCTCTTGGCGCCAGTGAAAAAGATGGCCAGCCTTCAGGGGCGTTTGGTCGAGCCGGGCGATCGGCATGAGATCGACGCGTGTGCCGTCTTCATAGGTTACGGTGACGCAGCGGCTGTTGAGGGTCACCCGCCCATGATAACGGCTGCCTTCCTCACCGTTGATCGCAACGAAAAGGGTCGCCAGCACGCCCGACGGCTCACTGAACGGCGAAATATCGAGTTCGATCACGACGTCGACATCGTGCTGATCTTTCGAGACGCGCGATGCGATCGCGGTTCCGGTCGCGAAACTACCGCCCGGATAGCAGGCGATCACCTTCCCGTGGAGCGGGCTGTCGGGCCGATCCACATGGGCGCAGAGCGCCTGATAATGCTGTTCGGCTTCGTCATGCTTGGTGGGCGAGAGCTGGATGCGGCGCGCGACGTCCATCAGGAGAGCATCGGCGGCCGAAGGCGGCAAGATCGGCTTCTGGTACGTCATTTCAGGGCTCCCTTGGTTCAGCCTTCGGGCGGGAATTCGTCGCGGCCATGACTGTCACGCGCGCGAATTCGGCCGTTGCGGCCATGGATGAGAAGTTCGGATTCCTGATTGCGGGCGATCTCGCGACCGCGGGCAATCGCCTCAGCCTGTGTCCGGTGAACGGACGACGCACGCTGGCCTCCGGCCGGCTGAACGGCCCAGCCACGACGGTGGGGTGTAATATGCTGGTTACGACTCATGAGCGATTCCTTGTCTGATTGGCCCGACAAAATCGTAAGATATACCGAACGACGCTCTAGGTCAACTGACCGGACGAAAACGTTCGTTTGACCGAACGATTGTTGATTCCTATGAGGGTGTCCGCATGATAGGATGCGTGAAAGGAAATCGGTCAATGTCCTTGGCGACGAAGCTTCAGAAACTTCGCACTGCAAAGCGACAGTCGCTTCAGGATGTCGCGGACGCCATCGGCGCATCGAAAGCGCACGTCTGGGAACTGGAGAAGGGCACCGCCAAGAATCCGTCGATCGAGCTCGTCCGGAAGCTCGCCGATCATTTCGGCGTTTCGATTGCCAGCCTTGTTGGAGAGGCTCCCGACGAAGGCAGCGACGAAGAACAATTGCTCGTCATGTATCGCGACCTGAAATCGCTCGATACGAAGGAGCGCGAGCTGATCGAAGACATTATCAAAGGGATGCAGAAGCGCCGAACCGGGGGGTAGGATGGAGATTGATCGGATCGAACTCGCGGACTGCGGTTCGCCGGAAAAGATCATCGCTGAAATCATGCGGCAGGTGCCCGACATGCCGATCCCGGTGCCGATTGAGGAATTGGCCGAGGCGGTCGGCATCACCGATATCCATCGGCTGGAAACAGCCAGCTTCGAAGGTGGACTTGTTACACAGCCCGAACGCGCGAGTGGCGTCATCCTGGTCAACAGCAAGGGCTCGGTGCAGCGCCAGCGCTTCACTATCGGGCACGAACTCGGACATTATCTTATTATCGCGCACCAGCCCGCGCGCGCCGGTCAGTTCACATGCTCGAAAGCCGATATGGCGATCCGTGAGGCGGACCGTGACAATCGTGCGCGGCGGATGGAGTTGGAGGCAAATCGGTTCAGTGCGGGCATGCTCATGCCGCTCGCGCACTTCAAACCCGATATGCGCAATCTGGGGACACCAGCGCTGGAGCATGTGTTCACGCTGGCCACGCGCTACAATATGAGTAACGAAGCGACCGCTCTTCAATATGTGCAGTACAATGATGCCGTTTGCGCGGTTATCATTTCGAAGGATGATGTCGTCCGGCGAATCTACAAGCCCAGCCGTTTTCCTTTCATTGATGTTCGGATCGGGACCCGGCTGCCCACACCTTCACTCGCCGCGCGCCTGTCCAATGGTCAGCAATCCGATTGGGATGACGTGAGCGCCGGAGTGTGGCTCGCTCTTTCGACAGAAGGTCCTCACCCATCCCTGCAGGAACAAGCTTATCGCCTGCACAACGGATGGATGATGACGTTGCTCATTCATACTGATCAGGACGAAGAGGAAGATGGCGAGGGTGGGATTTCCGATGCATTTGACGTGTGGGAGAACCCTCGATTTCCATCACGAAGTCGGCGGCGGTGAATGAAGCCGACCCAGGATTTTCTGGACCAAGTAGTGGGCGCGATCGTCGAAGCCATCACAAGTAGCGGACATAGCTGCAACGAAAGCGAAGATCATTCTTGGTTGACCTTTACGCATCCCTCTAATGTTCAATGAGGACGCATAGCCGTAATCATTAAACGAGAGGGGAGAGAGCTTTGCTTTTCCTGAACCGGGACATGCCCGTCCCGGCGTTCAGGAGAACTCCCATGACCAAATCCCGCCGCACTGCCTCTGCTTCGCCAGCCCAGCGCATTACCGCGGCCATCATCGAAAAGCTCGAGCAAGGGACAAAGCCGTGGGTAAAGCCGTGGCGCGGCGTGCCAGTCTCCCGTCCTTTGCGTTCTTGCGGAACGCCCTATCGCGGAATGAATACCTTCTGGCTGTGGATGGTGGCCGATGGCTGTGGCTACACTTCGCCATACTGGATCACCTACCGCCAGTGCCATAAGCTTGGTGGACAGGTCCGCAAGGGCGAGAAATCGACCATCGCAATCTTCTACAAGAGCTACACCAAGGAGGTCGAAAACGCCGAAGGCGAGGCCGACACCGAAAACCGGCGCGTGCTTAAGGCCTATGCCGTGTTCAACGCTGACCAGTGCGATGGCCTCCCCGAGTTCTATCATCCCAAGCCATTCATTGCTGCGCTTGATCCCGAAGGAGGCGAAGACCGGCTCGATGCCTTCTTTGCCCATATTGGCGCAGACCTGCGGCATCATGGTGCTCATGCCTACTACGAGCCGATGCGCGACCGGGTCACCATGCCGCCAACCGAACTGTTCGAAGCGTATGACCACTATTACGCGACGCTCGCGCACGAGCTGTCGCACTGGACGGGACATTCCTCGCGGCTCGATCGCGATCTCAAGAACCGCTTTGGCAGCGACGCCTATGCTGCCGAAGAACTGATCGCCGAACTCTCGTCGGCAATCCTCGGAGCCGAACTGGGTCTTCCGGTCACCCACCTCGACCATCACGCCAGCTACATCGCATCTTGGCTCAAGATCCTCAAATCGGACGAGCGCGCGATCCTCACTGCTGCGGCCAAGGCCGAGGAAGCGGCAAGCCTGCTGCTCAAACTGGGTGGTTGCCAATCCCACGAAAGCAAGCCCGACATCAATCTCGCTGATGCAGCCTGAGGAGCAGAGAGATGGGACGTTCAGTCAGCTATCCGACCGGCTCCGTGGTAGCCTTTCGCCTGCTTTATGATGGCGAAGACGAAGATGTCGACTGGGCCTACGAGTGCCTCGTCGACGAGATCATCTATACCACGAAGGCGGCCTTTCCTTCCTTTGAACGCTTCGATGGATGGCGCGGCCGCGAGGATCGCATCCTCCTGCGAAACGCCTTCGCCGATTGCGGCATATCGACCTATTGCGGTCTCGCGGCGATCTGGCTCGTAGAGCGCGATGACGCTCGCTACTGGGAAGCCGATTTCTACAACCCGCGAAGGGCAAGGGCACGGCACTGGCTCGGCCAGGTGTCGGGACGGTTCATCGACCTGTTCGGTGAGCTGCGCTTGGTCGGTCGGTTCTCGAATGGCGAAGCGATCTTCGAGCGCTCCCGATCTGCTTGCGACACCGTGCCCTGATCCTGCCTCATCCCTGCCCGCCGGGAAAGGCCCTTGGGCCGGTCGGAGCGCGCCGCAACCTGCGGCCCGTCGGCCCGTGTTGCCCGCGCCAGCCTAGGGCCGCAGGTTTCCCGCTACGCGGTGCGTCTCGCCCCTTTTCCCGGCCCTGATCGGGCTCCGGCGGACAGGGCCGAGGCAATGGTGCCTCCTCTCCTTGTCCCCGCGATCAGGAGACACCCCATGTACGACAGCTTCATCGACCAGTTGAGCGGCCTCGACCTTTCAGGCCTCAGCATCAGGCCAGCCCCCTTCAACGAGACCGACTTTCCCTGCGAGGATGCGATCGACCAGACGCTTGGTGCCGTATGGTCCGACCTCTTCGCGATGTTTTCCGACACGGCCCTGGAAGCAGATGCCGAGGATATTGCCTGGGGCGTGGTCAATCTCTTTCACCGCGCAGCCAGCCGCAAGTCGGCTCAACTTGACCGGGCCGGCGACGAGATCCGGGTCCTCCTCGCATCAGCCGACGGGTCCGAAGTGCATTCGAGCAATCTTGAAGAGCAGGTTGAGCGTGCGCAGGCTGCCGAAGCCAGCATGCTTGCCTTTGAGCAGATGCGCGAGGCGGCGGCAGCACTTTACCGCGACGAGACCGGTTCCTCGTGGAAGCCCGTTTCCGGCTCGCGTGCGAGCCATTCGCGCCATCTCACGTCGGCTGTTATCGATGCCCGCGATTTCCTCCGCGCACGTGCTGAGAAGCGGCGTCACGCTCTGATTCCGGAAGGAATTCCGGTCCTCTTCGCCGGTGGTCGCCAGAGCTTCGAGAGCGCCGAGGATGCGAAGCGATATGCTGACAATATCTGGGCAACGCTGGACAAGGTTCGCGATGCGGTTCCAGATCTCTTCCTGGTCCATGGCGGCGATGGCAAGGGTGCAGATCGCCTCGCAGCGAGCTGGGCCGAGCGCCGCGAGGTGCAGCAGCTGACCTATTCGCTCGATCGTCGGCTTGGTGCCCGCGCCGGCTTCAAGCGCAACGAGCAAATGCTTGCGCTCAATCCGCGTTACGTCGTCGCCTTTCCGGGAAATGGCGTGACCGAACGGCTCGTCATCGATGCCAAGGCACGCCGGATCACGGTGGTCGATCGCCGCGGCCTCTTGGGCACCTCTCCCGGGTCCTGAGTGGGCATTCATCATCAGCATCGTAAACGTCTGCATGTGCATCCGGCATCGACCCGACTATGGACCGGTCATGCAACTTGACGATCTGCTGCAGCGCTACTTTGCCACCACCGACCTCTCCGGGGTTTCTCCCGACACCTTTGCAGCCGGCATTGAGCATTGCCGGGTCGATCTCGGCCTTGAGGACGACCGGGGCAAGCGCTTTGCACTGTGGTCGTTCCTGCACATGTTTGGGTCTGCCCCCGATCTCGACGTTGCGTTCGAAAACGAGGAAGACCGGGAAGCAGCCCGCAACTTCATGGATCTCCTGGCGGCATCGGAAGGCGATGGAGCAGGCTGATTGCAGCAGGGTATTGGCACCTTCAGGCCCGCACCCGATACCCATCCGGCTTTCTTCGCGAACAGTCCTGAATCAGGTCAGCTGAGGACAGCAACCCGTTCCTTGCCGGCCGTGTTGGCAGCTGCGCTGCCTGCCCGCACCACCCGTCATGAACAGGTTCCCCTTCGGCCCCCAGACGATGTCTGCTGGCCTGCGGTGCAGTCCTCCCATGCCCTGCTTCTTCTGGATGTTCGCAAGCCGGAGATGGTCTCCGGTTTGAGGAACCGAAGGACTTACACCATGACCAATATCGCAATCCTCACCGGCCGCATCGCCCGCGATCCGGATACCCGCGAGACCAAGGGCGGCACCAATGTCACCGGGATCACCGTCGTCACCGATCGCCCAGCACGCGACAAGGACGGCAAGACCTACAAGGACGAGAACGGCTACACCGCCAAGGAAAGCGAGTTCCACCGGGTGACCTGCTTCAATGGCCTCGCCAAGACCGTCGGCCAGTACTGCACCAAGGGCCAGCTGGTCAGCGTCCAGGGCCGTATCCACTACACCCAGTGGGAGGACAAGGACGGGGTCACGCGCTACGGTACCGAGATCCTCGCGGACAAGGTCGATTTCCTCTCCCGCGGCAGTGGTTCGAGCGACGACAACGAGAACACCGACGCTCCCGAGATCGACTGAACTCTCCCGTCGGTCTCCCTCCCGAAGGGGTCCTGTCCTACCGGACAGGGCCCCTTCTTACTGTTCCTACTCTCCGGTTCACTGTTCGGTAGGAGAAGATGAGCGAGCCGGTGGAAGCAGCCTCTGCAGAGATGCTTCTTCGCCGAGCTTTCCAAGTTCTCCGGCAACTCTTGCGAGCGCCTTCTTCGAGAAGGTCTCAAGTCCTGTTCCCAATATGATGCGGCCCAGTTCTAGGGCGGCTTGCTCCTCAAGTTGTTTCTGGCGCTCGGCAAGTGCCAGCCGGTCGGCCTCGAGTTTCCGGAGTGCTGCGACAGCGCTTCGTTTGGTTGGCATCGGGGTTCCTTTCCTGCACCCCTCGGTGGATCCTCCCTTCGATCAACATGCACCCGGGCACAGCCTGTAGGAAAGTCCAATCGCGCGGGTCGTCCCTTGCACTAGGTAACGGAGCGGGGGAGGGGGCTGGCTCACCGAGTTCCAAGGGTGATGGGCATAGGGCCGGCGCGTCAAGGACGGCGGGGCCCCACCATTTTGCCTCCCCTGCGCTTTGCTCCGGTCCGACAAAATCGTTGCCCCCACCGCCGCTTCGCGGTCGCCCTCGGGGCGATCCCTGACCCGCCGGCCCCATGCCCCTCCGCCTGTTTCCTGTCGTCTCAGCGACAGGTTTCAGGAGGATATCATGACTGCACTCAGCACCTTGGACACGAACGCGCACAGCTATTTCGAAGCGCTTGCAGTTGCCGAAAGGCGCGCCCTGCACAGTTTCTTCGACCAGCACGTGGTGGAAGATGAAGACCTGGGCTACTTCGCCCTGGACGAGGGTGACTACAACGCACTGCCTGCGCATCTCGCCAGCCGCGTGGTGCACACGGTCCATGGGGCCTTGCTGGACGAATACTGACGACCAAACGAGGGCAGGAGCCGGTGACGGTTCCTGCCCTTTTTTCGTGTTCGCTGGCACTGGAGCGGGACGAAATGTGGAGCGGGGCTGGGGACGCGCTCGGTCCCGCCCCGCCTTCGGCGGTGCTCCTGCGGGCGCGGCCATTTTTGTTCTGGGCCCCGCGCGCACTCCCGAGCGGCAGCGGGTCGGTCCGGCGCGGTGCCGCGGCACCGACAGGCCCCGGTCCCGGGCACCGCACGCGCTCCTTTGCCGCAGCCTTTACGGGGGTGCGGTCTTTGTGCGTGGTATTCTTTCAATTACAGATCAGGCTGGATTACGGCCGCGAACTGGATGCTCGCGCCGCCAAGGGCTTTGCTGGAAAATGCCTTCGAGAACGGAACGACCAAGATCACCGGATTTCGCCGCGCAATGGGGAACAGAATTGGCACACCGTACGCAGCGGGTGCTGCAATGGAAGGCGCGGAATTGTTTCGCGAATTCACGAAATTTCGCCGATACCATCTTCTGTGCCGGATGCGGTCCAGTTGCTCGCCGGACCGTGCCGAGTCGGCACAGATCCATCTAGCCTCCTGCAATTGTTTGTGAATTTTCCGTTTTCCTACACCCCCTGCTGCGGCCTAGAGTGGCACTTGCCTTTCGAAGGGTGAGCCAGGTTCTTTGAACACAAGGAACTTGGAAAAATGCAAAGACACCACCGGTTCGTGACCTATGTCACGCCCCTGATCGCCGAATGGATCAGGAAACAAGCAGACGAGCGCAGGGTCAGCGCGAGTATCGTTGTTTGCGATTGCATCTTCGATGCCTGGCAGCGCGCGACCGAAGCTGATCTGAGGACGCCGGCGACCGATCCGGTGCGCCAGCACATCTTCATCACGGTCGCATTGGATGCGCTGCTTACGCATCATCCCGACAGCACTCTGCGCGACAGAACGGTCGCTGCCTACCAGCGCCGGCTGGAACGCCTCGGTATCGTTGCACCCCGATCCATGGGAGGCGACGATGAAGCATAATCTCGTCAACTTCACCCGCGGCAGCCAGCTCCTCGGGCATTTCGGCTTCATGTTTGCCGCGGGCCTCAAGGGACCCCTGATCGTGACACTCCTGGTCGTTCTCGGGCTGGTCTATTGGGACGTAAGCAGCGCGCTAGACGACTATCAGGTCTACCTCCTGTGGATGCATGCCTATGCCTCTGGTTATGCCTTCATGGAGTTCGATCCGGACAAGCTTGTGAACCTCAAGCTGGCCGATGGGAACCTCGTTGCTTTTCCTATTTCCGTCGTGACCGATTACCCGCCGATGCGCGAAGCGGTCGCGCTATTCCGGAGCGCGGTGATCAGCGCCTTGTGGCTTGCTGGGTTCATTCTTGCGCCGCTCTTCGCTCTTTTCTGGTGGGTTGCCGAACGCTTCGGCGAGAAGTCCAAACAGAAGAAGCATGTGCGCGGGGCGGAGCTTGCTACCTTGCGTGAACTTGACCGGGAGATCGCCGCGCACAACCGCAATGCCCGTGCCCGCGAGTATGGCGATGCGTTGGGCTGGCGCTGGCGTCTGGCCGGGTCGGCTTCGCTGCGGGATGCGGGCTTCTATTCTCCAGCGCATCTGGCAGGGGTCAGCTGGCCTTGGCGCCTCGAGCAGAGCCACGCGATGCTTGTTGGCACAACCGGGACAGGCAAGACCGTCGTCCTAACCGAGCTTACCAGGGAGATCCGTGAACGGGGCGAACGTGCGGTCATTTTCGATCTTACCGGGGCCTTTGTCGAAACCTTCTACGATCCCAAACGCGACATCATTCTCAACCCGCTCGACGCGCGTTGCCCCGCATGGAGCGTGTTCAACGATTGCTCCACGCGTGCCGAATTCCATGCCGCAGCGGAGTCGCTCGTCCCGCATGATGGGGGCGGCGCCGAACAGTTCTGGGTGCTCGCCGCGCGCACGCTGTTCGTCGAGACCTGTCTCAAGCTCGCCGAAGCGGGGCGGGGCACCAACGCCGCGCTGGCGCACGAACTCATGAACGCCGATCTCTCCGATCTGCACCGTCTCGTCGAAGATACCATGGCCGGTCCCATCAGCACGCCGAGCGCGGCGCGCATGGCGGAATCGGTGCGTGCAGTGTTCAATGTCAATGCCAAGGCGCTCCAGATGCTGCCCGAAGACGGGAAGCCCTTTTCGGTCCGCGAGTGGATCAATGGGGCAGGAGGACCGGGCTCGATCCTGTTCCTGTCTGCCCGCTACATCGACATGAGCGTGCTCTCGCAGTTACTCACGCTGTGGCTCGATACCGCGATCAATACGCTGATGGCGGGCCAGCGCTCGCGGGACATCAGGCTCTGGTTCCTGATCGACGAACTGGGCGCCCTGCATCGTCTCCCTTCACTCGAAAAGGGCCTCCAGACCGCGCGCAATTTCGGGGGCGCGATCGTCACCGGGATTCATGCCTTTGCCAAGCTCAAGGATGTCTACGGTGAGAACATGGCGATGACCCTCTCCTCGCTTGCCCGCACCAAGCTGATCCTTGGCACAGCAGATCGCGAGACCGCCACCTGGTGTTCCGATATCATCGGCCACCGCGAGGTTCGCGAGATGGAGGAAGGTTACAGCTACGGCTACAACAATGCGCGTGACGCGGTGAGCCTGACGCCCCGGCGCCAGGTCGTTCCGTTGCTGCTTCCTGACGAGCTGATGAAGCTCAAGAACCTTCATGGTTTCATCAAGTTTCCCGAAGGATTTCCGGCGGCACCCGTGGTTCTCGCACCGCGCAACTGGCCTCGGGTAGCCGAAGGCTTCATTCCCCGCGATATGCCGAAGCCACCGCCGCAGACCCGGCACTCTGATGGTAAAGATGGAGCAGGGGGCGGTGCCGGAGCAGCCTCTGAAACAGGCGACAATGATGGTGATCCTCGCCGGATGAGGGACGCGCACGATCGCTCCGACAGCGCTGAAAAGAAAGCCGACAAGGAAGACAAAAAGGAACTGCGCCGGACCCGTCGCAGCAACAAGGGCGATCAGGCTCGACCGGACCAGACAAGGAAGCGTCGCGATCCGAATGCGCGAGGGAAAAAGGCGACATCGGACCCTCAGCGGCCGGCTCAATCCGAACTTCCTCTGTCTTCGAAAGCTGAGGAGCACCGCGGCATGGAGCAACGGGCTGTGCCTTCCGCCAGATCCGATATTCCCGATCCCGCAGCGCATCAGCGAGCACACGTCGCGCGCGGCAAGGCCGACCAGAGGCTCCAGGAAGAGCAGCAGAAGTCGCTGCTGGGCGGTGCAGCGAAGCAGGGTCGCGATGCCGATCAGGGGCAGGACCATGGTCACGATTACGGGGACTTCGATCCGGATATGTGACGCTCAACCGGGGAGGGGACGAGGGCCAAGAGAAAGTGATCCCAGCCCATGCTTTCCGTCGCCAATGTCCGCTCGCCATCGGCGGCGGCAAGCTACTTCGCTTCGGACAATTACTACGCGAGCGCCGATGCCGACCGCTCGGGCCGGTGGGTCGGCAAGGGTGCAAGGCGCCTTGGTCTCGACGGCAAGGTCGAGACCCAAGCGTTCGACGCGCTGCTGCGTGGCGAGCTGCCCGACGGCAGCAGTGTCGGCAATCCCGGGCAGGCACACCGCCCAGGTACAGACCTCACCTTCTCCGTTCCCAAGAGCTGGTCGCTGCTGGCGCTCGTCGGGAAGGACGAGCGGATCATCCCCGCCTACCGCGAAGCCGTCCTCGAAGCGCTGGACTGGGCTGAGAAGAATGCGGCCGAGACCCGGATGGTGGAGAAAGGCAAGATCGTAACGCAGGCCACCGGAAACCTTGCGATCGGCCTGTTCCAGCACGACACCAACCGCAACCAGGAGCCGAACCTCCATTTCCATGCGGTCATCGCCAATGTCACGCAAGGCAAGGACGGGAAGTGGCGTACGCTCAAGAACGACCGGCTCTGGCAGCTCAACACCACGCTCAATTCTATCGCGATGGCGCGCTTTCGCGTCGCGGTCGAGAAGCTTGGCTATGAGCCGGGACCGACCCTCAAGCATGGCAATTTCGAGGCGCGCGGTATCACCCGCGAACAGGTCATGGCGTTCTCGAGCCGCCGCCAGGAAGTGCTCGATGCGCGGCGCGGTCCTGGTCTTGAAGCAGGCCGCATCGCCGCGCTCGATACGCGCGCCAGCAAGGACACGATCGAGGACCGCGAAACCTTGGGCAAGCTCTGGAGCGAAACCGCGAAATCGATCGGGTTGGACCTCGCGCCCTTGGTCGAGCGGGCCCGGACCCGCACACTGAAACAGTCGATCGAAACTGGCAGGTTCGGCTCGCTTGTCGAGCGCGGGCGCGCATGGCTGGGACGCTTCGCCGCGCATGTCAGGGGCGATCCGGCTGATCCGCTTGTGCCCAAGTCGGTCCTCAGACAGGACCGTAAGACGATCGCAGCGGCACAGGCCGTCGCTTCGGCGGTGCGTCATCTTTCGCAGCGCGAGGCTGCCTTCGAGCGCACCGCGCTCTACAAGGCTGCGCTCGATTTCGGGTTGCCAGCGACGATTGCCGATATTGAAAAACGGACCCGCGCCTTGGTGCGCTCCGGCGACCTCATAGCGGGCAAGGGAGAGCACACGGGCTGGCTGGCTTCGCGAGACGCGGTGATCGCCGAGCAGCGGATCTTGACCGAGGTTGCCGCTGGCAAGGGTGCGAGCTCGTCTGCAGTTGAGCCGGGAAGCGCAAACGCTCGTGTCCAGTCCGCTGCAATGGCAGGGCAGGGGTTCCGGCTGAATGCGGGTCAGCTCGGAGCGGCGAAGCTGATCTTGACGTCCGAAGATCGAACGATCGCGGTCCAGGGAATTGCAGGTGCCGGCAAGAGCAGCGTTCTGAAGCCCGTCGCCGAGGTGCTGCGCGACGATGGCCGCCCGGTCATCGGGCTCGCGATCCAGAACACGCTCGTCCAGATGCTCGAACGCGACACCGGCATCGGCTCGCAGACGCTGGCCCGCTTTCTTGGTGGCTGGAAAAAGCTGCTCGACGATCCTGGCAACGCGGCGCTTCGCGCGGAGGCAAAGGCGGCGCTGAAAGACCATGTGCTTGTCCTCGACGAGGCTTCGATGGTCTCGAATGAGGACAAGGAAAAGCTCGTCCGCCTCGCCAATCTGGCTGGCGTTCACCGCCTGGTCCTGATGGGGGACCGCAAGCAGCTCGGCGCAGTTGATGCGGGCAAACCCTTCGCGCTCCTGCAGCGGACGGGCATGGCGAGCGCTGAAATGGCGACCAACCTGCGCGCCCGCGACCCCGTCATCCGCGAGGCGCAGGCGGCAGCGCAGGCGGGTGATGTACGCACGGCGCTGCGTCACCTGCAGCCGCACACACTCGAGGCCAAGGGCGATGGCGCGCTGGTCGCTGCTGACACCTGGTTGGCGCTCGACAAGGACACCCGCTCGCGCACCTCGATCTACGCTTCGGGCCGCGCCATCCGCTCTGCGGTCAATGCTGCCGTCCAGCAGGGACTTCTCGCCAATGGCGAGATCGGACCGGGCAAGGCCGAGCTTGGAGTGCTGGATCGCGTCAACACGACCCGCGAAGAACTGCGACATCTGTCAGCCTACCAGCCTGGCCGGGTGCTCGAGGTCTCGAGAAAGCAACAGGCCCTGGGACTGTCAGCGGGCGAGTATCGTGTCTTGGGACAGGACCGGAAGGGCAGGCAGGTCGAAGTCGCGGACAAGCGCGGCAAGCGGTTCCGGTTCGATCCCGCGCGGATCAGGGCAGGGAAGGGCGACCAGAATCTGACCTTGCATGAGTCAAGAAAGCTCGAGATCCATGAAGGCGACCGGATCCGCTGGACCCGCAACGATCATCGCCGCGGCCTCTTCAATGCCGACCAGGCCAAGGTGGTTGCCGTTGTCGGCGGGAAGGTCACTTTCGAAACTTCCAAGGGAGACCAGGTTGAGCTCAAAAAGGACGATCCGATGCTGAAGCGGATCGATCTTGCCTATGCGCTCAACGCCCACATGGCGCAGGGTCTGACATCCGATCGCGGCATTGCAGTCATGGACAGCCGCGAGCGCAACCTGTCGAACCAGAAAACGTTCCTGGTGACGATCACGAGGCTTCGCGATCACCTGACACTCGTCGTCGACAGTTCGGACAGGCTCGGAGCAGCCGTGGCACGCAACAAAGGCGAGAAGGCCTCGGCCCTCGAGGTCACCGCACAGTTGACGCCGACAGAAAAGAAAAACGGCGAACTTGATCAGCTGAAACCGGAAGAGGCCAACAAGGCCGAAAAGGAACTCGCCCGAAGCAAGAGCAAGACACTGGACTTCGGGATTTGAAGGGCCGCTATGTGCAAGATTTTCTGACGAATTGGGCCCGGCAGTTGGTCCAGGTGGTGCTTACGCGCGAACGATCGGATTTCGGAACCGCTCTCAGATCGCAAGAGTCTTGCGATGCCTTTCGATCGCGCTTCGCACATGATCGGGGAAGGGGAGGTGTCCGCTTTCGCTGCTCCAGGCGTCATCAAACCGTGCAACGACATCCTTTGCTGTCGCGGTGATCAGCCTGGCAGGCAGCCGAGCTCTATCGGCGATCGCCTCGAGTTCATCATAGGTGTAGGACGCCCACTCGCGCGAGCTATGAAACTTGAGTGCAGCATCGTCGCCCGGGATATAGGCGAGCGTCGAAAGCAAGTCATAGGCAGGTGCAAGCAGCGCGTTGCGCCTATCCGGATAGATCAACGACCAGTTCTTGAGGTGCATGTCGCCATTCCCGATCAGCACCGAGTAGGTGAGCCGGCGGACGAATTCGACCACGCTTTGCTCGTCGGTTTCGATCGCCAGCACACTGAGGATCTGGCGGTAGCTCGCATTCTCGTATTTATCGTCTGCAAAGACACCGAACACCTGGGCGAAGTCTTCGGTGTGCACTGGTCCTTCTTCACCCCGGTCAAAGCGCCGGATGGCAAAAGCGGACTCTCCGTAACGGGTGATACCTTCGGGTATGCCATCGATCTGATCGAGGGGCACAAGGTCGATTTCAGGTACGTCGATCCCGATCTTTGCGGCCAGTTTCATCGCCGCGAATTCTGCCTCGGGCACGTCCGGATGTCTTGCAGAGGGCAGCTTGACGATCCAGTCGCCGCCGCTGCCTGTGACCGGGATCGTCAGTCCGCCATTCTTGCCCTGGGCTTTGATCGCCGAGAATTTGAGTTGCACGCCGGCAAGCGAGAAGCGCAGCGCGCGCTCTGCCTGCTTCTCCACCACTTCTGCATCGGGCTCGTCGGCCTCCGTTTCCTCGGCGTCGACGGCGATGGCGCGCACTGCGCCTGGAAGATCGTGCCCGAGCTGTGCGAGAAGGTGGTACTCGCGCACGGCTTTTACGCCCGCGCGGCGGGCGAGGTAGTCGCGAAGCGTGCCTTCGGGAAGGAGGTTGGAGAAGAACGGCTCGATTTTCGTTCGATAGCTGCGTGTGTCCGCAATGATTTCGCCATTCGCATCCTTGTAGGCGAGCGACAGCGTTGGCCGATTTTGGTCGGCAAGGTAGACCTCGTCGAATGTGAAGATGCTCGCATCTCCATCGAGGCGCGCAATCGTTCCAACGCGCGTCTTACCCAGAAAGATATCGAGAGCCGCTGCGTCGATCATGTGGCGTCGTCCTCAAGCCGGTAAGCAGGCCGTCTCGGGGCACTATCTCGATCGATTGCGTGGACCTGCAGGTTTCTGACGCGCTGGAGGGCACGTGTGGATGCCGCGATCTGTTGGGCGAACTTCTTCGTTCCCTCTTGCTGTTCAAGCGCCCAGCCGAAGTCCTGAAAATGTTTTTTCAGATGGGCGACGGGCTGCAAGGCCTGCTGGATGGCCTTGAGCGTTTCGGGATTGAGATTAACGGTCGGGATATTTTTAAGTGCGCTTTGCAGCTCATTCACCTCGGTGATGCTCGGATAGGTCTGCCGTACTCGCTCGGCGAACCGGTTGGTTTCAGCAATCGTTGCGAGCGCTCGACTTGCCTCGCTTCTTTCGCGCTGTGAGCGCACAACGCCTTCGATCGCCGGTATGGTCCTTCGAGGCACAAGCTTCAGCTCGAGGTCGAGCGCGCGCGCTATTTCGACAAGGCTGGAAATCTGTAGGTCTACACTCCCGCCTTCGATCTTGGAGATATGGCTTTGGGGCAAACCTACCCGTTCACCCAGCTGTTTCTGGGTAAAGCCCTTTGCTATCCGAGCCGCTTTGATGCTTGCGGCGATGTCTTCGATTGCCGTGCTCATAAATATAGTTCTGCATATGTTGATCGACGTTTATATGTTTTAGCATATACAAAGGTTTCTCAAAAAGCAAGAGAAATCTGTAGCGACATATATGGCTGACTAATCATATGTCATTGCATATCATGGACGGAGATTGACGGGCATAAAGCGCGAGCAGTCGTCACTTCGCAGAACCATTTTCGGATTTTTTCTCCCGATCCTTCGATGACAGAGCTTTCGCCCAGAGGCCTGCCGATTAGTCAGGAGCGCGAACGGCGGCAATGCGCCCCAATGTCGGACGTAGCCATCCGAGATCTTAGCTCCCGAAAGCGGACATTCTCTGCGGCCATTCCGGCCAAGGAGAATGACAATGACCTATTCACAATTTGATCCTGCTTCTCAAAACCGAGTGCCTTGGAACTTCGGTGCTAAGATCGGTCCCAAGCGTCCATTCAATCAAAAGCAGATTTGGGCGATCCGTTTCTTTCTTGATCGCGAGGAGCGCATAAGAGACCGCGCTCTGTTTGACTTGGCGATCGATAGCAAACTGCGAGGCTGTGATCTCGTCGAGCTCAAAATCGGCGACCTAGTCAGCGGCCCGGAAATCCGGACGCGAGCAACAATCACGCAGCGCAAAACAGGTCGACCTGTTCAGTTTGAGATCGCATCAGATGCGCGTGCAAGCCTGTTTGCGTGACTCGAGCTCAGATGTGGTGACGTGGAGGACTTCGTCTTCCCGAGCAGAGTTGATCAAACACGCCACTTGAGCACGCGACAGTACGCGCGGCTTGTTGATGAGTGGGTGACGGCTATTGGCTTGCGTCCTGAGGAATACGGCACCCACTCACTGCGCCGGACCAAAGCTTCAATCATCTACAAAGCCACAGGCAACATACGTGCAATCCAGATACTGCTCGGTCATTCCAAGATCGAGAACACCGTGCGGTATCTTGGTGTCGACATTGAAGATGCTCTTACTCTCGCTGAGAAAACTGAGATCTGACTGGAGTTGGGCGCTGATCTCAAATGGCCCAGCGTCCGCTTCTGGAGGTGAATGCGGACAATGCTTGTTCTACCCTGCGCCGATCACAAAACCGGTAACGGTTGAGCCAACGCTTCGACCTAGGACGGTCCATGCAAGAGCGAGGATCGAAAGTTGCTCACGAGCTTCCGCAAATCCGAGGCTGCCGCATAAGCTGCGGGTATCACCAACAATGTCAGGAAGGTAGATGTCGTGAGACCGCCGATAATGATGAATCCCATGGGGTTTCTCCATTCCGCAGCGTCTGACTGTGCCAATGCGACGGGCATCATTCCGAAAACGGCAGCCAGCGCGGTCATGAGGACTGGTCGCAGCCGTTCCGGCGCGGCATCGCGCATGGCCGCAGCAGCATCTTTGCCAGCATCGCGGAACTGGTTGGCGCGATCGACAAGCAGGATGCCGTTTTTCATCACGATACCCATAAGCGCAATCATGCCGATTTGCGCAAACAAGCTCATTTCCTGACCTGCTGCCCACATGAGAAAATACGCGCCCGAGAAGGACAGCGGCGCGGTGAGCATGATGATGATCGGTTGCCCGAAGCTGTTAAACTGGCTTGCGAGGACAATGTAGAGTGCGACAATCGCTAAGATGAAGGCAAAGATAATGGCCTCGCTCGTTTCAGCGAGGCGGCGCGCTGTGCCTTCCATTTGGGTAGACAGTCCAGCTGGCGGTGGGTTGGCGGCAAGCAAGCCCTCTAAATCCGAGACGGCCACGCTCAACGGAACACCCGGCGCGGTATTGGCGAGCACCGAAATCTGGCGCGATCGATCAATGCGTTCGATTTCTGCGGCGTTCAGCGTGACATCAATGTCGGCAATTGCTGCCAAATCGACCAGACTGCCCTGCGCTGTCCTGAGGGGCAGCGCCTCTATGTCGCTCAATCGCTGTCGCTCGCTTTCCTCCAACCGGACCCGAACGTCGTAGCGGCGTCCACCCGTCTCGAACGTCCCGGCATCGCTCCCGCCTACGAGTGTCCGCGAAGCTGCCGCAAGGTCGCGCGCAGAAATACCGAGATCCGCCGCCCGATCACGGTCGAGCGCGATCTGCAACTCAGGTCTGCCACCCTCATATGTGGAGCGCACGTCTACGAAATCAGATCGCGCGGACAGCTCGCTTTCGAGCCATTGCGCGTAGCGATTGATTGTGGCGGTATCCGGCCCTGTGATGATCAGCTCTATCGCGGTCTGTCCGACCCCGGCACCGGAAACCCACGGGACTTCCTCCACCGCGACTTGGCGTGCCTTCGGGACTCCGTCGAGTGCTGCCTGGCGTGCGAAGGTCATTATATCGTCTTGCGTCACGTCGCGTGACCGTTTGTGCGAAAGGCCGACATAGATATCGAGCTCGTTGATCTTTGGATTGGTCCCGCTGCCCGCACTGACAAAAACGAGTTCGACTTCGGGATTTTCGCGCAGAGCGGCATCCACCTGCTGCGCTGCATCCTTTGCCCCGGCTATCCCTGTGCCGAGCGGTAGCTTGATCGTGACGAGAAATTCCGAGCGGTCCGTAGTGGACATGAATGTGCTGGGCACGAGCGCCGCAAAAACCCCCCCCACGAATACGCTGGCAAGGGCGCCGCCTAGTACGACGTAGCGGCGGCGGATCGCCCAAGATACGAGCCTTTCGTAGCGTTGTCGCATCCCGACATGGAATCGCTCTATGCGTGCGAACCAGCCGCTCTCCTTTTCTTCGGGACGCAGCAACCGGGCCGAAAGCGCGGGTGTGAGCGTGAAGGCAACCAGCATCGAGACGCTGACGGAGAAGACGATTGCAAGACCGTATTGAAAGAAAAAGCGGCCAACTATTCCTTCCATAAACGCGATTGGCACGAACACTGCCAAAGTCGCAAAAGTTCCAGCCAGAACAGCCAACGCAACCCGCTTAGTGGCTGCGTGAGCCGCTCCAGTTGCGTCAGCACCTTCATCGACATCATTTTGAACTGCTTCGACGACGACGATCGCGTCATCGACCAGCAGGCCGATAGCGACCGTCAGCGCTAACAAAGTGACCATGTTGATCGTGAAATCGAACGCCGCAAAGGCAATGAAGCTTGCGACTATCGAAGTGGGGATCGCCAGCAATACTATGATCGTAGCGCGCCAACTGAGAAGGAAAAGGAATGTCACCGCGACCACCAGAACCACGGCAATTAACAGGTCGAACAGCACGTCTCCGATGGCCTGTTCGATGAAGCGAGAAGTGTCGCGCGCGATGACGAAGGTGACGCCTTCTGGTGCCGAAGCTCGCAGCTCCTCAATGTCGGCGCGGATGTGTTCGGCGACGGCGACTGTGTTCTCACCGCTTTGCTTGCGGACTTCAAGAACAACGCCTGGTTCACCGTCGAGCTGAGCATAACTGGCCTCGTCTTCAATCGAGTCTTCTACCCGCCCGACGTCGCCGATCCGAACGGTTTGGCCATTGGGTCGATAGGCGATGGGTATGGCCGCGAATTCTGCCGCGCTATCCGCTTCGGCGAGTATGCGGACACCGAATTGGCGCGCGCGCCCCTCGGTGACCAACCGACCACCCGGCAGTTCGGAGTTCTCGCGCTGAATTGCGCCGAGTACGTCGTCCGCAGTCACTCCGCGAGCGCGCATCGCGGCTGCATCGAGCCAGATACGCATTTCCCGCTTGCGTCCGCCGACCAGCTCGACTGAACCGACGCCGGGGACGCGCTGTAAACGCTCCTTGACCTCCTCGTCTGCGAAAGCGGTCAAGTCACGAGCGGGCATGTCCCCCGACATGAGAACCGAGAGAATAGGCGCGGCATCGGGATCGACCTTTTCGATGACCGGTGATTCGGAATCGGCAGGCAGATCGGCTCCAAGCCGCGACATTTTGTCGCGCACCTCCTGCGCTTTCACATCGGCATCTTCCTCGAGTTCGAATTCGAGATTGACGATGCTCACACCCTCCGCACTGGTCGACCGCATCTGACGCAATCCCGCAATGGTATTGAGCTGTTCCTCGACAATGTCGGTAACTTCGGTCTCCACGGATGCGGGCGAGGCGCCAGGAAGCGCCGTCGTTACTGAAACGTATGGAAACTCCACCTTTGGGAAAAGGTCGACGCCGAGCCGATTGAACGAAACAAGTCCCAGCACCACGAGCGAGGCGATCAGCATCGTAGCGAAGACGGGGCGCCGGATCGATACGTCAGCGAGCCACATATCAGTCTGCATCGCTCATTTGGCGGGACTCTACTGTTTCACCGTCACGCAAAGTCGAAGGCGGATCGAGGACCAATTCATCCCCTGCGGCCAAGCCTGAAAGAATGCGCACCCGATCAAGATCGATGCTCTCGAAAGTAACTTCGCGCCCATGTGCCTTCCCGTTTTCAACAATGAAAACGTGCGCGGCAGCACTATCGCCACGGATTGCGGTTCGAGGGAGGATTATCGCCGAAACGGGTGGGACGTTGATTTCAGCGCGAGCCCCCAAACCTGAGCTGATGCGATAATTTGGATTGGCAATCGGCAGCCGCAATTCGACCATCCGGCTCTCAGGGTCGACCCGGTCGTTGATAATATAGACTATGCTATCAATCGGCTCGTCGAACCCTTCGATGTAGACGCGAGCGGGCATATTTCGCCGAAAGGCGTCAACATATTCCTGTGGCGCGTTCACGATGGCGGCGACCGTTCCGAGCTCCTGCAATTGGAGCGCTGCTGATTGACCGCCCATCGAAAAGCGGTTGTTGAGGTAGACCCCTTCATCGACCAACCGAGCGGTAACAACGCCATCGTAAGGCGCTCGCGTGATGGTATCAGATAACGCTTGCTGCGCGGTGCCGAACACTGCCTGAGCCTGCGTTTTTTGCGCTCGTGCAACGGCAAGTTCCGTTTCGACCGCATCGACCTGCGCGTTTGATACAAAACCCTTAGGTGCAAGCGCAATAACGCGCTCGTAGCGCCGTTCTGCCTCGATCGCTCGGGCGCTAGCTAGATCGACGGCGGCCTGCGCTTCGGCGACGCGCCGCTGGTAATCAGCCTGACGGATACGAAAGAGTGGTTGGCCCCGCGATACCCTGTCGCCGACCTTTACGAAAATGCGCTCAACCGGCCCCTCTGCGAGCGCTCCGATCGAACTGCTTTGCTTGGCTGCAATGGTGCCGAATGCTTTTACTGGTTCTGCGAGCAATTCGGGTTCGACGACCATTGTCTGAACTTTGCGCGGACCTGACTGCGCGTCTTGCCCCGCCTCGCTTCCGTCCACGCCACCTGAGCATGCAGCAAGAGCCAAACAGAAAGCCGTTAGGGTGGCGCGCGCTAACATATGTAGGCACCCCTGCCGCTGGCGATCAGTTTGCCGTCCGGTCCAACTATCCGGCTTTCGGCAACCGAGATTTGCCTTCCGACCTTGACCACCTGACCCGTCACAATGAGGGGCCCAGAAGTCGCCGGGCGATGATAATCAACGCGCAGGTCGGCTGTCACCTTCGCTGTCACACCTTGCGACAGCAATGTGTAGAGCCCTGTGAGGTCAATCAGCGATGCCAGCACGCCGCCATGAGCTGAACCGATCATCGGGTTCGAGATAATCTCTTCGCGCCACGGCATTTCGAGCTCAATCTGCTCGCTAGAATACGATTTTACCGTCAGACCGAGCCATTGATGAAACGGAGCAATCCGCAACAGCTCATCAAGACGTTCGCAATCGATTGGACCGTGCTCCTTGCTCATGCTGTAGTTCCTTGGGGAGAGTGATGGCGGGTCAGAAAATCGAGGATCGCTTCCGAAAAGGCGTCGTTGGCGTCTCCCACCACCATATGCGTGGCATCTGCGATGTCGGAATATTCGGTGTTCGGGACCAGGTCGCGCAAATGCGCCACCGCCTCTTCGGAAACCAGATCGCTCGATCCGCCGCGAATGAGATGCACTGGTAACGAAAGCCGACTGGCCGCATCGCTCAGCGCATCGAATTGCCGATCCTGATGAGCCGGATCGCTTCGCTTCGTGGTCATGATGTTACGGATAAAGGCCGGGTCCCAGTGCCAGTAGTAGCGGCCATCATCCTTTTTGCGCAGGTAGCGCCGCAGTCCCTCTCCAGCCCCGCGCTTGCGGCGATGCGGCATGTACCTCGCGATGATTCCCGCCGCTTCTTCAGGTGAAGAAAAGCCGGTATCGACATGCTGTTCCATGAAACCGACCACACGCATCACGCCGCCCGGCTCCATGCGCGGGGCAATGTCTACAAGGGTCAGGGAAGCGAAAGTGTCTGGCGCGAGATAACCCTCGGCGATGATCCCGGCCAGTCCCCCCAGCGAAGCACCAACGAGTGCTGGTTTGCACTCCATGCCTGATGCAATCGCTACAAGATCGGAAGCGAAGTCGCGAATATCGTATGCTCCGCTCGCAGCCCAATCGCTCTCGCCATGACCGCGCATATCAATCGCAATTGTGCGGTAGCCAGCTTCGGCCAAATCACCTGTTACGCGCTTCCACGCACGGCGCGTCTGCCCGCCGCCATGTGCGAGCAGGACGGGCATGGCGTTGTCGCCACCAATCACTTCTGCGGCAAGGGAGAGTCCTCCCGCTCCATGAATTTTGGTGGTCAAAATCTCCATATCGCAAGCCACTATATTGTAAATTGATTTACAGTAAATGACTTTATCTAAGTCGATGCTGTGTTAAGGTGCCTTGCATGGCAACAAAGCTCGACCACGATCCCGATGAAAAAGCGGCGCCATTCCTGACCGATCAAGACCGGTTGGTTTTTCTGTTGGAAGAGCTCACGCGACGATTGCGCCGTACCTTCGATTCCTCACTCGAGCAGTTTGGACTCACCCGCACCCAGTGGCGTGCGTTAGCCTATCTCTACCGGACACCCGGCATGACCCAGACCGAATTGGCCGGTCAATTGGAGCTGGAGCGGGCAAGCATCGGGCAAGCGATCGACCGGCTAGAAGAATTGGGCTTGGTCGAACGGCGCAGCGCCAAAAACGACCGCCGTGTGTGGCAGGTGCACCTGCGATCCGCTGCAATCGACTTGCTTCCGAAAATGCGAGTCGAAGCGGATCAGGTCTATGCGCGCCTGCTCACAGGAATAAAGGACGAGGACTTGGAGGCATTCAAGTCTACTTTGGCCGCAATGCAGCGCAATTTGGGCGATGCCTAAAGGGCCCAGCGGTCGCCGCGAGAGAAGGTAACTTTACCAGCTGTAGTCGACGCCAACGCCGAAGAATGGCGGTAATTCCAATTACCCATCTATATCCGCAATTGGGTCGGAGGCGGAAGGTCCGCTTTTTGCGAAACCAGCGCCGAAAGCCGACCGTCAACTAACGGCCCAAGTCCTGCCGCTACAAGGCTCGGCCAAACCAGATAACCCGGCCCACCACGTGAACTTCCGACCGATCCATGTCGTGCCAGGTAGGGTAAGCCGGATTGTCGCTGGCAATGGTGATCTGCCTACCATTTGGCTTGATAGCGATCCGCTTCACGACGAGGGTATCATCAGAACGAAGGACGTAGATCCCGTCTCGCAGTCGCGAGCCGTGATCTGAAGCATCGACCAGAACCTCGTCACCATCACTGAGAGTGGGCTCCATCGAGTCACCCTTGACGCCGACGATCGACAGGCTGGCGCTCTTGGCCGAAGTCAGGTGCCGCAGCCACCGCTCATCGAACCCGAACCGGGTGTGTGCAGTCTCACTAGCAGCTACCGCGCCAAAGCCGGCGGATGCCTCCACATCGAGTACGGGGATCTCGACCATGCCATCGGTGACCGGATTAGCCGGACCACCGAGCACTTGCTCGTCGACACCGAAGAAGCAGGCAAGCGTCTTTCGATCCTCGTCATCGAGCTTTCTTGGAGAGCCGCGCCTGATGAACTGTTGTACATAAGCGGGATTGCGGCCGAGCAGCCGCGATATCGAGGCGTAGCCATATCCGCCCTTGAGAATCAGCCGGTCGAGCTCTTCCCTGACATGTTCCATCTGTCTGTCCTTCGAATCTCAATCGTAGGAATTTTCCTAGACTCGCGGATATGATCTTACTAAGAACATAACAGGAACACAAGGGATTTGCGAGTCGGAGCGAAAGGGTCATGACCTTGCTGGAACGGATCGAAAAGCATCTGAAAGATCATCATATTTCGGCTACACGCTTCGGCAGGCGCGCAGTCGGTGATCCTCGATTCGTACTCGACCTCCGGCAAGGACGAAGGCCGCGTCGACGAACGCTAGAGCGGCTGGAAGCCTATCTGCAGTCAGTCGAGGCTGGAGATCCCAACAGTTCCATCAGGAATGGGACTTGCGCGCGGCAAGTTGCTCATAGCGACGGACCACAACCTGCCAGAGTCTTGCCCCGTTCTGCTCGCCGTCCTCGCATAGCTGATCGATCTTCGACGCAATAAATTTTCGAGTCTGCAGGCCAAGATAGCGTTCTCGCTTTCGTGATGCTTCTTGTCTATTTTATCAGCGATCTGTTGGGACGATTTAGAGGTGAGAGCGCCGATTTACCACTGAAGGAGAATGAGCGATGAGCGATCCAGACAACAATCCCACTGGTGGCAAGCAGGACTGGGAAGGTCTTCGTGAAGTCGACCGGGCCATCGCCGAGAACCGTCTCACTTCCTACACCTGGAAAAAGACTTGGGCTGACCCTTGGGGACGGCTCAAGTTGATTGCGATTTTTGCTGCATTGGCAGCTTTTGTCGTGTTCGTAATTGTGCACGACGTCATCCTTTAGCAGCCTACCATTCCTTAACATCGTCTGCCGCTTCGGCCGAGGCTCCCTTCGCATCGCGGGTCTTGCCATCGAGGTAGCCTTTCACGGTCCCGATCCGTCGATCTCCCTGTTGCTGCACCCGATCGACATCACGGGCGATGTCTTCACGTTCGCTGGACGGGGCGCTCAGGCTTCCCGGCACACCGTCAAGCCGCACTGATCCCCGGACGCTCTCGGCGCTGCTCGCCGAGGGCCGAGCGATGGACGCAGAGGCCGGCAAGACCAGGTCGCCCGAGATCTCGGCATTGAGCTGGTCCGCATAGCCTTCGACGAACCGCGCCTGAAGCTGCTGGCCCCGCACGCTCATCTGGAAGTCGATGTCGTCAAAGCGCACCGGACCGTAGTAATCCCGGTTAGCCTCGATCTCCGCCATGCCCCATTCGCGATAGGCCTGGCTGAGGTTGAGAGTGCCTGCGGCATTGGCACTCTCGTACCAACTCGCCTGGTTCTCGAGGCGGCTGGCGATCTCCTCGGCTCGGCGCGCTTCGCGGGTATAGCTCTGCGCTTCGGTGATCGACGTGGTAATCCCGGCCGAGCTGCTTGACACCAGCGCCTCCGAACTCGAACTCGTTTCGCGCAGGAAGCCTTCGCGCGTGCTCGACCAGCTGCGACTGTCCGAGATCTGGCTCAGCGCGCCCATGATGCGCGAGCGATCCTCGGAGGCGATCCCGATATCACTGTCGGTCCAACTCTGGTTGCGTCCTCCCTTAACACCTATGCTCGCCGAGCCAGCGCCTTTTTCTCCCTTCAGTCCTAGAGCGCCATCCCCGTTCAAGAACCAAGATACGGTGATGTCATCGGCCGCGCGGCGCGACAGCCCGAATTGCTGCTGAAGTGTCTTCGAGGCGTTGTCGACCTCGCTGAAGGCGCTGCCGATGCTGTCGCTCGTTGACGTGCCACTGACGCTCTCGTTCGAGCGCGAGCGGGTGTACGCATCGCGTAGCTCGCTGAAGCGGGTGACAGCCGAACTCGTCGACTGCTGGGCAAGGTTCGAGAAGGTCTCGCTCTGGCCGCGGCTCTGGCTCGCCATGGTCGCAAGCCGGCTCGAGAAGTCCTGCCCGAGTGTCGGGGTGAACGGATAGCTCGAGGTCGGCACGGTGGCGAATTCGGCTTGAGGGAAGCCGGTGGTCTGGGTGCCGTTTTCGCTTGTGGCTCGCGTCTGCGCGGCGCCGTAGCCAATGTTGGGAGCGAGGCTGGCTTGCGCAAACTGCCGCGAAAACACGTTCGAGTTCTCAAGGCTGGTATTCCCGAGCGAAACATTGCCGGTGCTCGCTTCGCGCGCCGCCTCTTCTGCCGCGTTCTGGCTCGGATTGAGGTAGCTCGTTGCCTGGCCCGATATTGCGAGCGCGCCCCTGGCGACGCCGCCTGCAAGGAACGGTATCGATGCGACGAGGTAGCCGGCCAGGATCCCGATATCGTTGTTGACGTCGGTCATGCCGGAGAAGGTCGCGAGGCTGAGCCCGCTTGCGCCGCCCGCTGCCGCCACATCGCTCGCGCCCTTGAGCATCAGGATCATGTGCAGGATGACGAACAGCGGCCCCCAAGCTGCCAGATAGAAGAAGCCCGTGACGTATCCTTTGAGCGCGATCGGTCCGGTCTTGGGCATCAGGAACAGTGGGAAGAGCACCGGAAAAAGCGCGTAGAATACGACCGTCAGGACGACATTGAGGATCGGGACCCACTTCATCGCGTTATGCGCGATCGAAGAATAGGTCCGTTCGGTCTGGATATCGGCGCGGGTCAGCGCGAACACATCGACGCTCGATGCGCCGCTAGCTCCGGCAAATCCATGCATCGCCTGGTTCATGGCGTTGATGGTCAGAACTTGGCGGAAGATGCTGCTTGCATCCTTCGAGACGCCGGTGAGGTATTGATAGGCAATCGGCAGGTCGGCGATGAGCTTGGCCTTCGCGAGCGCTTCGGTCTGCCGGGGGTAGAGCTGGCGCCCGGCGACCTGTGTCATCTCATCGATAAGCCCGGCCCACTGGTTGGAGAGCGCAGTGTATGCTTCGCGGCAGGTGATGATCGTGGCCGTGACGCTATCGTCCGCCTGCCGGGTGAGGAAGCGCTGCGCACGCGCGGCACTGCCGGGCGCAATGGTCGCCCAGATATCGTTGCTCTCCGACAATTCCTTCATCGAGTAGCGACCGAGCAGCAGGTCGTAGAATACGCATTGACGGACATGTTCGTCGAAATTGGCGGCAAATTCGGGGTCGGCAATGCGCAGGGACCGCGTCGCTTCGAGCAGGCGCGCGCCGTAAATCATGCCGTTCTTCGAATAGTTGAGATCGTCGGGAAGGCCGAAGACGAGCTCGGCGGAACGGGTTAGGTAGTCGCCCGCTTGGCTGGTAAAGCTTGCCATGAGCGCTAGGCCCAGCGGGACATTGGCGACCGTGGCCGGTGCAAGGCTCGGATTGACGCGGTCGGTGACCTGCACATCCATGCGCGGAACCATCAGGCACATGTAGATGAGAGTCGCGCCGAGGAACCAGTTGAGCCAGGCGCGCCAGTCCTGGTTGAACGCGACGACAATGACCGCAAGCGCCATGCCCAAGACCAGCGCCACCTGGATCAGGCTCTTGTAGCCACCGGCCCCGGTCCACGCGGCGACGGCGTTCAAGACATTGACGATGTACTCACCGCCGCCGGTTGTGAAGATTTCGACCATGGCGCTCGACTCAGGGAATAATCGAGCGCGACTGGAGGCCGCGTGACCAGTCGAGCGCTGCGGACATCGAGGGCGACATCGAAGCGGCGAGCGCGTTCTCGATCATCGCGGTCTTCTCGATGATCTGCATGATCGCCGAGACCTTGGCCTGTCCAGTAGCCTGCCTCTGGACCAGGCCAGAGCGCACTTCGGCGACCTGGCCGCGCCAGATCGCAAGCTTGGCTTCATCGGCGGCGATGAAGCTCGCCATCGAGCGACCGGCTTCCGAGACGATCCGGTCGAGGATGGCATAGAGCAGATCGATGCTGGCGATCTCGGCGAGCGTTTCGCGGTCGTCGGTCGGCATGCCGCGTCCATAGGCGGCCTGGACGGTAAGGATCTTGTACAAGGGGACAGCGGCGACCTGCAGCAGTTCCTTTTCGGCATTGCCGATCGCGGTGTCGGCCCGGATCGCATCGACCATGTTCCCGATGAGGAGCGCGACCCGCGGGCGGATGGCCTTTGCATTCGATAGGCTCATCTGCTCGAAGGTGGGATTGAGGCAGAGATCGGTCTCGTCGCAGCGGAAAACGCGCACGGTCTGGCCCTGCGTCCCGTCTAGGAGCGCGCTTACGAGCGTCGAGGACGCGTCGCCCGCGAACGGCACGAACTTGCCGGGTTCATCATCCTTGGGCGGCACGTAGATGACCGTGCCAATCAGCGTCATGGCGTATTCGGCTAGTTCGCGGTCAAAGGTACCACCCGGATTGAAGAAGGCGCTCTTTTTCAGGACGTGCCAGGTGTAGTTGCGCGGCACGCCGGGATTGACGTCGGCATAGTCGGTACCGGCGCCCTCGTTGGTCGACGCGCGCTGGCCGCGCGTGCCGCAGCCGTGCTTGGCGGCCGCATAATCGGTAAAGATCCCTTCGGAGTTCCCGATCGCTTCGCAGATCGCCTTGTCGGCGAGATCGCCCTTGGGCCACAGTCCGCCGACCAGTCCCTGCGCCATCTCGCAGGAGTTGATCGAGAGATTGTTCATGAGCTGAGCCTTCTGGCTAAACTCCTGCATGATCTTGTTGCACTCTGGGCACACGGTATCGATCGCCAGGCTGAACGCGAAGCCGACCGCGTTGTTGGCAACGGCCTTCAGGAGCGCGACCATCTCGCTCGCGTTGATGAACGAAAAGGAGCCGGCAAAGATATCGATGCCGCCGCAGCCCGCCCTTGCGCGCGGCAGCTGGAGATTGGCGATGTTGGTCGTCTTCTGAGGGAAGCGCGTCCAGACATTGCCGAGGCTGTAATAGCCTGCCGACTGGCCTTCGAAGGCGGTCGGGCCGGTGACATTCGCCGCCGCCCCCATGTCGTCCATGAAGCGGTCCATGCTGTCGCCAACATTCGCGGCGACCGGTGAGGCAACCATGCTGGCGGCGGCAAGGGTCAATGCCGCATTGCGGATGCTAGTAATCATGTCCGGCTTCCTTGGAGGTGAGAAGGTAGATGCGGTACTGCAGCTCGTCGGCCGAGAGCACGCCGTAGCCGATCGGAATCGGGCGTTTGGTCACGCTGTCCCACAGCACCAGAGCGGGGGTGGCTTTGCCTTCGAGACCAAGCTTGCCGCGCTGGTTCGTCTCGACCCGATAGTCGGGAAAATGCCGGGATGGACCGCCATCGGTGGAGATCGCGCGCACGGTGATCCGCCAGCGGTCGGCGACGCCCTTCACGATCGGGCTCATCACTTCGCACGGTCCGCAGGTCGAACTGAAGAAATAGAAAAGGCCGTAGCGCTGCGAGAGCGTTGCCATGACGTGATCGCGCTCCGCGCTGCGGGCATCCTGCCACTGCTTCTTGGCGACCGCTCCGACGGGGCGTTCAAGCGTGTAGTCGAGGTCCGGGTCCTGCCAGATCGCCCGCTGCCAGACATCGGAGAACAGCGAGGCGCGGTCGAGCTGCGCGCGCTGGAAGCGGATATAGGCCGCTACATTGGCCTCGGTCGGATAGAGGATCGCGCGCGCCTTGAGTTCGCGAAGCTCGGAGGTGATCGCGTCGAGTTCTTGGCTGGCCGCGATCTGCTCGGCTTCAGGCTGTTGTGGCTCTTCAATGGGAGCGGGCTTCACGCAGTAGAACCAGTAGCCGAGCCTACGCTCTTGGCAGTAGAGCGCGTCGGCAGCGGTGGTCGATCTTGTGTCCTGCCGCTCCTGCGCCTGGGCCGAAGTGGTGGGCAGGGCAGCTATGCCGAGCGCGAGCGCCGTTAGGTGATGCAGATGGGTCATTGGCCGCCCCTTGCGTAATAATCTTCGATCCTCTGCTGGATGAGGATGCTGGTCTCGAGTTCGTCGGGAAGTCGGGCCGCGTCGGTGAACTCGGCATAGACTTCGCTGAAATCCATCCGGCTGAGGTCGAGCCGGGCAAACTCGTCGAGAGTGAACCCCTCACATTGCTCTTCTTTGGGCTTGTCCCATGGCTTGGGGAGCTGGCGACGTCCCTGTTCCTGCAGGATCCGCGAGAGCTTGGACTCAAAGCAGCAGTAGACCTTCTTCTTGGTGAGGCAGACGCCGAGGAACTTGTCCGAACAATAGGTCCCCACATAGGCGCACAGCCCCTGCGCATCGCGCTGGTGGAGTAGCACTTCCTCGCGATCGCAGCCGAGCGCAACCAGCAGGCTGATCCCCGGAATGAGCGGGAAACCCTTGCCCTTGCAGCAGTTGAAGACGCCGAAGACCTTGGACGAGCAGGTGTTGCGCGTGCCGCGGAACAGCGTCAGCGTGTTCGGATCGAACTGGCCGCGCGCCTCGTCCATGGCGTGCAATGCGACCGCGGCATCCTTGAACTCATCGTTGGCGGTGCGCTCGATCGTCTCGCAGCTGCCATCGATGCAATAGACATCGCCGTCGCAGACATATTGGGTGGAACTGTCAGTTCCGGGGAGGGGGCATTCGTAGATGCGCTCCCAGGTCTCGCACGGGTCTTCGTCGGTTAAGCAATCCTCGCCGATGAACCGGCAGGTGCCATGGCTTTCGATGTCGGAACAGTCGCTCGCCGCCTCGCGCGATGTGCAGGTGTAGCTGCGCTGCCATTCCCAGCAGGGCCGCGTAACCGAGACACCGTCGATCACGCGGGTCTGCGGATCGGCATCGGTGCAGATCTCATTGTCGAGCGTGCAATCGCCATTATCGGCAAATCCGGTGCACTGGCTCTCGTCGGAAAAGGTATCGATCGAGTTGTCCGTGGTCACCGCATAGGGCGTGTAGCGCGCATCTGGAGTGTCGCATGTGATTTCGGCGATGGGGTCGCCAGGTTCGGTGCAGTATCTATAGAACTGGTCCTGCCGCCACTGGAGGCAGGGGCCGGGCCGATACCCGGTGATCCGGCACGAGCCTCCATCGAATGCCGAGCACCAGGGATATCCATAGACTGTGCTGGTCTCATTGCAGAGATAGTGCCATTGCTGGCGCCGGGTCACGCTGGCAACGAGCGGCACCGCGCACTGACCCACCGACTGGTCGATCCGCGTGCCGGTGTTGCAGGTCGCGGTGTAGGTCCCTGCCGATCCGGACCCGGGCGGCAGCGGCACGCAATTGCCCTGACCGCCGGAGATATCCATGCCACTGGTATAGTCGAGCGGGGTCTCGTTGATGGCGAGGCTGCGCGCGATAACGTCCTCGATCTCACTTGGATCGAAGCGCGCGCGATTGGCCACGCTGTCGCGCACCGCCCGATAGCCCTGGTGTCCGGTGGCAGCGGCTGCCGCGCTACTTTCGATCCGGTCGGGATCGTCGGCGAGCGTTTCGAGGTCACGCACGGCATTGCGATCGTAGTTGGGGAGGGTGGATGCGTCGGGCTGCGACCTGGCAGCTTCTTGCGCTTCGCCGCGCAGGCTTTCGCCGAATGCCTTGCCATCGGCCCGCGCGTCCTGCTGCTGCGCGGAAAGGGGCGCGGCTATGGCAAGAAGGGCGAGCAGTCCTATGCGAAGCGATTGTGTGAGCCTCATGGCCGTTCTCCTTCGAGGCGACGAAGGTGGAGGCGAGCGAGTTGTGCTCCCGGACCGCCTCCCGAAGCAAAGGTGTCGAGCACTTCGGCCACGCTGATATTGCCCGCAAGGCGGTCGTGCGGCGGCAGGACGTCATTGCAGTCGAACCCGTCGCACGGGGCAAAATCGCTCGCGATCATCACGAAGCTCGGGGCAACCTTGATATCGAAGGCGCGGAACAGGCGCGGGTCGATCCCGAGCGCGTCGGCATCATCGCTATCGCTCCAGATAGCGGCGATGCGCTTCTTGAAGCGCGCGCTGTCGCCTTGGGGGAATCCGCGCAGCACGGTGACGCCGCCGGCCCTCGAGACATCGCGAACCAGCGCCTTCAATGAGGGCTCGGGCATTGCTAATGAGGCAAAAGCGATGAACCGGGGCGTGTCGCCCATCGCTGCGACTTCCGCATCGGCCTGGGCGCGGATCATGCCATCGATATCGAGCGGCCCGGCATTCGCGGTCGCCTGCGCAGTCTCGGCATAGGCTGCGCGATTGTCGAAAGCCGTTTGCTGAGCGGCGCGCGCGTCGTCTGCGAGGGCATTCGCTTTTGTCCTGACCGATGTGGCGAGAGCCTCGGCGTCGGCGGCATGTTCGGCCGCGCGCGCGCGGATCTCAGCCAGGTCAAGGTCGGGCCCGGCATCCTGCGCAGAAGCTGCGGCAAATCCGGCAGCGATCACGAGGCTCAGCCCAACGAGTAGGGGGAAGGCGTTTCTCATAGCGCGCAGCAATTCCTCTTGCGCCAGACGAGGTATCCCATGTCTTCGCCGATGGCGGGGATGACCTGTCCGGGGGACTGGAAGGTGGTGGAGGCACCGACGGGCGGGCAGGCGTAGCGGCCCTTCGTCGCCGGATTGGGATTGGTGGCCTGGAAGCGGTATTGCTGCTTGCGCATCACCGGCATGAGGTACTTGCCGCACAGACCCTTCGAACCCATCGTCCCCCACGAGACCAGCTCGCGGTGGAGCTTGTAAGCGAAGCGCGAGAGCACGAGCCGCGAGGCCTGCACATGTCCGATCGAGGCCGAGACATTGCCATTCATCGGGTACATCGAGCCCTGGCAGCCTGCGCACCAGAACATCTCGTCGAGCGGCAGGTTCGCGGTCGATGCAGCGCAATCCGCAGCGCAGGCGGCGAGCGCCAGCGGGTTGGCGAAGAGCACCGCTTCAGGGTTGATGATCGCGGTGAGCTCGCTGTCCTGCCACAGCGGATCGATCTCGGAGATGTAGAGGATGTCGATCGAGCCCGGCTCAAGGCACAGAAAATCGGCGACGATCTCCATCCAGTAGATCAGTGGATAGGCATACCAGTGGACGTGCCAGCTCGAATAATACTGGCTCGCGCCGCCCACCGCCGAAGGACCCGAGATCGAGCGAAAGCCGATATCAAAGCCGGGATCGAGCTTCATGCCGCCCAAATTGACGAAGCACCACGGCTTCATGCTGACATCGGCGAGCCGCACCGGCTCCCAGAACCCCATCGCGATGCCAGGGCGAAGCCCGCACAGGCAAACGGGCAGATCGGGATTGTCGGGATCGGGGCGATTGCTCGGCCAGATTTCGAGCCCGCCGACCGATATCGGGAACAGGCACGACCAGCAGATGTCGGTGATGGGGTTGACGAATTGCCCGGTGCACTTGCCCGGACCGGCATCGGCCGAAGCTGGTGATGCGAAGACCAGCGACAGCATCGCCGTGAAGAGTACGAGGAAGGCGCGGATTCCGGTCATGGCTGTGCCTTCCGGCGCGACAGCGCAATCTCGCTGACTTCGAGGACGCGCCCGTTCTGGCGCACCCGCGCGGGAACGGCCTTGATGCCGAATTTTTGCGTCAGCTTGCCGCCCTGGTCGAAATAGAACCTTCGCTGGCGGGCCTTCATCAGCTCGAGCGGCGCACCCTTGACGAGGATCAGCTTGGCATTGACCTCTTGCCTCAGCGACCAGGCGACCTGCGCCGGATCGTCGCCGTCGAGAAACAGGAGGTCGCCGCGCAGCTTGACGCTGTCGAGCGGGTTGACCCTCGTTCCGGCAGCATGGATGAGCTCGCCTTTGGCCCCGCGGATATCGGCAGCAAGCGTGATCGTCGGGTCGAACGCCCAGCTGCGGCTTGCGCTTGCGCGGATCACGCCGGCAACCGGATCAGGCCGGTTGACGCGGGCGATCGTGCGACGCTTGAGTTCCTCGTTGAGCCGCGCGGTCTCGCCCGACTTTTCCATCTGGGCGAGGCGCGTATGGATCTGTTCCAAGAGATCGCGCTCGATCACGGGGAAGACCGCGCCGCGCTGGCCGTAGTCTCGTGCCTGCAGGCTGGCAGGGAGCGCAGCGAGGAGAAGCGCGCCAAGCGGAAAGAGGGAGCGCATCACAGGATCGCCCTCCCGCTGCCAAGGATTTGTCCGCGGCACACGAAGCCGATTGCGCCATAGCGGCTGTCGAGCCCGCGGGGATGGCTGGTGCCGGTGTAGTAGCAACCTTCCGGTATTGCGCCTTCGGGACCGCGCGCGAGCGGCACGCCAAGGCGGGTGACCTCGAGCAGGCTCGCGACCTGCTTCCCGTTGATGAAGACCGCATCGCCCTCGTGGCGCACGACATCGCCCGGCATGCCAAGCACGCGCTTGCCGAACATCTGCGGTCCTTTTCCGAAATGCCTTTCGACCAGCTCGCTTTGCGGCGGCTCGAAGAAGATCAGGCTGCCGCGTTTGATCGGCGCGTGCTTGTCGAGCCAGAACGCCCAGTTGGGCAGGCTCGGGCTCGCATTGATGAGGAACGCGTGGTCCTTGCTGAAGGCATCGAGCGGCGCCCAGGCGAGCGGTAGCAGGACCAGCCCCGAGAGCAGCAGCGTACGGAGGATCGAGCGGGTCAGGCTCATGGCTGCTTCTCCCCGGCGAGCTGGTCCGCAATGCGCTGCTCGAGTTCGGGGGTTGCGTCTTCGGCAGCGCCCGCGAGCACGGCCTCGGCAACCAGCACCACGCGGCCGTCATGGCCCATGTCGGCGACGGCGCTTTCGGCGGCCTTGAGGTAGGCAAGGCTAGCCGCCTGGACGACCGCCGGATCGGCATCGGCGCGCGCGGCCTCCTCGACGAATGTCCCGATGGTCTCGGCAAGCCGGACCGTGACGATCCGCTGCTTGGGCGCGGCAGTGACTTGCTGCGTAATCCACGCACCCCACAGGAGCGCGGCAACGAGCACCGCTAAAGCGAGGAGTTTCGGGCCCAGCTGGCGCAGCGGGAGGTTCAGTCTATCCATGGCGAGGAGATCCTTCGGAGAGGCGGCGATCGAGGCGGTGCAAGAAAGCCGGCAATCGCAGCAGGGCGAGGCCGCCAGATGCGATGAGGAATGCGATCTGGAGGTCCTGGGCAAAGAAGCGGCGCGCGACCGGTTCAGCGGTGCGGTAATGGTCGGCAAGATTGCCGAGCTGCGCGAACAGCGCCGTGAGATCCCAGCCTGCTACAGCCAGGAACACGAACAGCGGCAGGCCGAGGACCAGCAGCAGCGTGCTCGCCGCGAAGCTTGCCGTTTCGATCAGCACCAGGCAGGTGCCCTGGAACAGCGCCAGCCAGTCGATCACACGGTGCTTGTCGCGGGCTTGTCTGACTGACGGAAGCGGCACGCGATCGACGAGCGTGGTGGTCTCGAGCACCATCACATGCCTCCTTCCACACCTGCGACCAGCGCGACTGCGCGCTCCAGCGGCATGCCGTTTTCGACATGGCGGTGGATCGCGGCATAGGTGTCAGGATCGGAGGAGAAGATCGTCGCGGAGAGTGGGTCGAGCACCAGGCGTCCAACGGCTTCCATCTCGGGACCTTTGAGGTAGATCTCGCTGTACTCGGTGCCCGAGCGCTTGAGGCTGCGGATCAGCGTCTCGGTCCGGTCGTCCATGTCGAGC
Source organism: Altererythrobacter sp. CAU 1644 (assembly GCF_029623755.1). Classification (NCBI taxonomy): domain Bacteria; kingdom Pseudomonadati; phylum Pseudomonadota; class Alphaproteobacteria; order Sphingomonadales; family Erythrobacteraceae; genus Altererythrobacter; species Altererythrobacter arenosus. Next base: position 3,143,645 of record NZ_CP121106.1, on the reverse strand, counting down.
CGGGCCTCCTTGCGGAAATCGGCGATGGTCTCGGGCTTCTGTTGGAGCACCAGCATCCAGTCGCTGTTTTCGAGCGCGGCGCGCGCACCATCGGACTTGTAGTAGTCGTTCAAGGACTGAGTCGCGGTCGCAAGCGCGCCGCCATATTTGCGCGCGGTGCGGGCATAGGTCTCGACGAACTCGCCCATCGAACCGCCCTTGAGCATCGCCCAGGCCTCGTCGATCAGCAGCAGCTTCTTGGTCGAGCGCGACGAGCGCGTCATCGCCTGACCGGTCATGAACATGATTGCCGAGAGGACAACGCTTCGAAGCTCCTCGCGGGACGCGAGGTCGCTCATCTCGAAGACGGTGAAATCGTCTTCGAGCGCGAAGCTCGCTTTCCCGGAGAAGAAGCCGGCGTAGCTGCCACCGCGGCAGAAGGGCGCGATCGCGGTAGCGAGGTCCTTGCCCGCCTCGTTGTCGCTCTGATGGAGTGCATGCGCGACGTCGTCGATCGCGCCGCCGCTGCCGAGCGTATTCCAGACCTGGGTCACTGCAAGATCGATCAGCCCGCGCTCGGTGTCCGAGGGGGCGGCGCTTGGCCGCGCCATCTGGCCGACGATCGCTTTGATCATCGCAAAGCAGTCGAGCTGGTAATCCTCGTCTTCATGCGCGCGGGCATCATCGACCATTGAGAATGGATTCAAGGAGAAGCCCGAGGCGAGCGTAAACTCGACAAAGCGGCCGCCTTGCAGCTTGACCGAATGCTCAAAACTGCGTCCGTCATCGATCACCACGACCTTCGCGCCCGCGCCGCGTAGCGCTGCGCACAGTTCCTGCAGGAGCACAGACTTGCCCGAGCCCGACTTCCCGCAGATCGCGATGTTGTGGTTGCCCGCCGCGTTCTCGAAGGGTGACCAGAAGAAGGGCTGGCCGCGCCGGCCGAGAAGCAGCAGGTGCGGGATAGTGCCGCCGAGATACTCGCCCTGCAGCGGGGCGATATGGGCCGCGGTGGTCGAGAGCATGGTCCGGAAGCGCTTGAGCCGAGCAAGGTCGTGGACAAGCCCGTCGGCGAGGCTCAGCGGGAAGGCCGCGACGAGACCCTGGAGCTGGAGAAAGCGCTCGTCGGCGAGGTCCCAGCCGGCTGCCTTGTAGATAGCCTTGACCGTGCGCTCATGCGCATCGCCTTCGCCGAGCGGCGAGATCGTGGTGAGACCGTAGAACAGCTTGACCAGCTTCTTGCCCGCCTGGAGCTCGGCCTGGACATGTCTCCATTCTGCCGACTGCTCGGACAGTTTAGGCAGGAAACGTGCGCTCTTCGTTTCCGACAGGCTGGTGGTGCGCATGAACTTGTAGCCTGCGCGCGCCGAGGCGGCTTCCTGGTCGGGATAATGCAGGCACAGCATGGTCGCAGCCGGGCAGGGAAAGCGCAGCTTGTCGGTGAACATGTCGCCGATGAGCCGCGCGCATTCCCACGGTGCCCAGCGCTCAGGGGTAGAGCGCACGCCGTAGTGGCGCACATCGAAGCGATCGGGATAGCACTCACCCATTTGCGGCACGCCGTCGCGGCCGCGTCCGGTTTCGCGGAAGCGCTCGGTGCGCAAGATCAGCCGGTCGTCCTCGACCTCGAGTTCGATATCGCGGCGGATGGCCTGCGCGTCGAGCGTGTCCTCGCGGTTCCAGTGGGTGAGATCGGGTTCGCGCGCTGTCGTCGGCGAGGTGAGTTCGTCGACCAGTGCGAGCAGGCCTGCGGGCTCGAGCCTGTTCGATGCAAGGCCGAGCGAGTTCAGCATGCCTGCCATCCCGTCGCGGCATTCGGTGAGTTCTGCATCGGTGACGCTTCCGGGCACCGGAACGCCGAGCGAGAGCACCAGACGCACTTGGCGTGCATGAAACGGCGCGTGTGCCGAGCCCGAGTTCCAGACGAGATCGTAGAGCCGGTTGGTGCGGGCTTTCGCAATCGCTTCGTAGATCCCGCCCTGCTCGTAGCGCGGCGCGAACCAAGGGCCGACGATGGCGCCGATGCGCGGGGACGCGAAGTTCAGCACCTGCAGGCAGGCGCCTTGCGGCAGGCTCTCGGAGAAGAACTGGCCGAGGATCTCACCTGTCCGCTCGTCGGCGCCGATGAGCGGGGTGACTTCGAGAATGAAGCCCTTCGAGTGCGCGTTGCGGTAGAGCCCCGGGCCCTCGTCATAGACGCGGTACGGAAGCCAGTCCGACAGCATGTCGAGCGCGAAACGCGGCTGCGCATGGTCGCCCCTTTTCGCATCGCCGAACAGGCCAGCGAGAAGCGCGTCGCGCGCAGAGGATAGCGAGAGGTTCACTTGGGCTCTCCTTCGGGCAGAACGGGGTGGGGCACCTGGCCGGGGGAGGGGGGACGACCAGGTGCCCCGGGGTCCGGCGCTTTGGCGCCGGGCAGCTCCGTCAGATCCTGCGAGGGGATGACCAGGACATCGGGAGGCTGCTGGGGGGACGGATTGGAAAGCTGAAAAGGAATTGCTTCTGCGGCGGCGGGCGGGGCGACTTCTGCTTCAGCCGGACGCGCCAGTGCGCGAAGCACGTCGCCGGTCGAACGCGGCGCGCGCCAGCGCTCGGCAGCGCGATCGGGCAGCACGACATGAACAACCCGGGCCTCGTGGATGCGGCCCGCCCCGTCGCGGTAGCCCGCAACAACGATCCGCAATCCGCGATCACCGGCCCTGTGCGCTCCCGCAGAGGCATGACCGGACCGTTCTGCCTGTGAAACGCGGGTCGCGGTATCGTCGATCATCGAGGTCGGCGCGCAGCTTCCCTCCGGTGCCCGGCAGGAAAAGTCGCCCTTGACGTTGCCGCCAAGCGTCGCACAGCCGGCGATCATCAACGCGAGAATTGCCGTCGCTCCGACACGGGTCGCACCGCCGCTCATTGCTTCGATCCGGTCTTGGCATTGGCAAAGGCGCGCAGTGTCTTTGCATCACGGTAGCCGTGCAGCACCGCACCGTCGCGCGCCCGGACGATTACCGGGGTTCCGGCAAAGCCGTTGGCCTGTGCAAAGGCTTCGTTGGCATCGAGCGCAGCTGACTTTTTGCAGGTTGCGCGCGGTTCGAGGTGCTTGCCGGTGTATGCGGCATGGAGCGCCTCGACCGGGTCGGCGGCGCACAGCACCGCCTCGGACAAGCGGCGGCTCGACGCGCCGAAGATCGAGATCGGCCGTTCCTCGACAAGAACGCCTGCCTTTTCGAGTTCGCCGGTGAGCCGCTTACAGTAGCCGCACTGGAAATCCGAGAAGACAACCAGCTTCAGCCCCTTGGGATTGCCCCACAGGATCGCGCCTTCCTTGGGAAGGGCTTTGAGATCGACATGCGTCGCGACCTGCCTGTCGCGGGTTTCGGCAACGTCATGGCGCCCTCCAGTGTCCTCGCCGGCGTGGCGGGCTGCGCCGGCGGCGAGCAGGTCGGGGTTGAGTTCGAGCAGGCGCGCGGCAGTCACGTCGCGCCGCTCCTCCATGTCGTAGAGCCGCCCGACGAAGAGGTAGCGTGCCGCTTCGTCGATGTAGAACAGCGTCTCTCCCGAGACGACCTCGCACCATGGCGCGAATGTCGTGCAATCGAGCGCGTCGATCGGCGTTCTGGGCAGACGAAGCTTGAGCGCTTCAACCACATCTCGCGTGATCGCGGCCTGCGCGGGCATGGCGGTTACGATCGCGACGCCGCTTGTAAGGAGGGCTGCTGCGCTGGCGGCGGCGAGCGATATGTGCGCGGCGCGCGCCTTGAGGCCGGGCCGCTGGTTCGAGTAGTTCATTGGGGTGTGCTCCTGACATGGACGCCGTCAAGAAAGACGATCTCGACTGCGATGCCGGTCGGCATCTCGACGACGGGTTGGTACTGTTCTGCGCGTTCGATGAGGTATTTGCTGACGGTGTCGGCGGCTTCGCCCGCGCCCTGGCCCAGGCCGCCTGCGAGGATGTCGGTCGGCGAGAGCGCGTCGCGCTTGCCGTCGCTGCCGACAGGCTGCGCAAAGATGCCGTTGGCATTGGCCGAGAAGCCGCGGCCGAAGCCGCCGACGATTCCGGCGAGCAGCGCCTGGCTGACGAGGCTGCCTTCGCGGCTGACGACATTGCCGCGCACGCCCGACTTGCCGGCGAAGGCGATGAACCCCTTGACCTCGCTGACCGCGAAGCGTCCACCTGGTTGCGCGCAGGTCATGCGCACGAGCTTCACGTAAACCTTCTCGGCCGAGAGATCGCCGCGCGCCGCGCCGTTCACGAGGCAGCCGGTGAGATCGGTGGTGAGGAGCTTGTTGCCCTGCAGCACCGAGCGCGCCGGGCCGGTGATGCGCAGCACAACGGGCAGCGGATCGCTCTGGCTGGTCACGCCCGTCGAGGCGTCGACCCCGACGATCACGGTAGCAGGTGCATAGCTGTTGGGCGGCAGGTAATCGCGGCTTGCCTCGAGCAGCAGCGGCGGCGCGTTCTCGGTTGCCTTGACTTTGGCTGCGCCCGGCTTTTCGGATGAGAAGCTCAGCAGGCTTGCCTTGGGTTCGCTCGGCGGCTCGAGCGGTCCGGGAGCAAAGCCCGGAGCCTGCGGATCGACTGCGGCCGCCGGCGCGATCGGGGGATTGGCGCGGACGGTTTCGAGTTCTGAGCGCAAGGCGGCGTTCTCCGCCGAGATCGCATCGATCGCCGCCTGGCCGTCGCTCAGCATCCGCGCGTTTTCGCCGCGCAGCGCTTCGAGCTCCTGCTCGATAGAAGCCTTGGGAAGCTGGCTCTCCTGCAGGTCCTTGATCGCCTTGCCCTGCGCATCGAGGCGGTTGCCGTAAGTGGCGACGAATTCGCGCTGCGAGAGATTGCGATTGACCAGCGCGCCGGTCTCGATCGTGGTCGCGCCCGCGCCGTCGGCGCTCGCTTCATCCTCACCACCGAAGATGAACATCGAACCGGCGATGAGTGCCACCCCGCCGATCCCGGCGAGCAGCAGCTTCTGCTTCTGCGCCACCGTGCGGTTGAGATTGCGCCGGGCTTCGCCGCGCGTCTCGTCCTTGGGCGCTGCCGCGGGCGTATCGCGTGTGTCGGGATCGGCCATTATTCGAGCCCTCCCTTTGTAAAGACGAGGAAGGCCTGCGTGCTCTCGCCGGGCTGGAGGCTGTCTCGGCCATAGGCAAAGGCCAGCGCCCCGGCGGGCGCCTCGCGTTCACCGGCAAGGTCGACGGGCATCGGGCCGAGATTGCGTAGAGTAAAGGCCTGACCGATCAGCTCGGCACCTTCGTATTCGGCGACCTGCTGCACTTCGAGACTGTCGGTTCGGCGTGGTCGAGAGAGTTCGGTGCGGGCCCGGAAGCCCGGCAGAACCCCGTCGCTCGCCATCGCCTCGATCAGCCGGATCGCGGCCTCGTCGCGGGTCGGGGCTTGGCCTTCCCACTCGCTCGCCTGGGATTTGGCGAGCGCGGGATTGGTGACGAAGAGCTGGCTCGCTTCCTCGCCTTCGACGCGGCAGGTGAACTTGTAGACATAGCCCGCGCTGCTCGTCGCGAAGAAGCTGACCCTTGCGCTCGCATATTGCAGCGGCACCGAGACATAGATGTCGCCGCGCACCGGCTCGTGGGTCACCTCGAAATCGTTGTAGGGATAGCCGCTCGCCATCTTCGAGACATTGCCGAAACCGTCCTCGATGAGGGCGATACGGGTCAGCGCGCCGCGTGCGAGCACGCAGTCGATCGCGGCGCCATCAGCGGCCTCGACGAACTGGTCGGCATGTGCCGGTGAAGCGTAGGCGGCCGTGGCGATTGCCAGCGCAACGCCGGTCAGCGCGGCGGGGAAGGGGCGGGATAGGAGTGTCATGGGTTCTCCTCCTCGTTTTCGGTTGGGAGCTGGCGGAAGCCGGTAAGGCCGAGACTGAGGCCGCGGCGGTTCCAGCTGAATTCGAAGCTGCGCTCTTGGCTTGCGATCACCTGCGCACCGACGAAGGTCTTGAGCGTGCCGGTGACGACAGCGGTGAGCGCCTGCGCGTCGACCTCCATCCGCGAGATGACGAAGGCCTGGCTGATGTCCGAACCGCGCTGCTCGTCGACGATCTTGACGAGCTCGGCCTTGAGGCTCCCGTGCGCTGACGGATCTGCCACCTTGAGGACCTGTTCCATCCAGTAGTCGAGGCTCTCGGGTGCGCGATTGAGCAGCATGAGCGCGGTGTCGCGGGTTACGAGTTCGAGGTAGTGCGCATCGGTACCGCCGCTCCCGAGCGTCAGGCGCTCGGTCGTGACAGGCACCAAAATGACGCTTTCCTCGCGCGTCGCCGCCGCGCCGACCGCCAGCAGGCTGGTAAGGCCCAGCACGGCTGACAGCGCGGCGAAGCGGTTGCGCTGTTTGAGGTGACGCTGCGCTTCCTCATAGGCGAATTCGTGTCTCATGGGTTCCTCCCTCAGCCTGCAAGCAGGCGGCAGTGGGAGGGCGGCGTGGCTTTAAGACCGAGGAAGCTCCCCGGCAGATACCAGTAGGCAGCATGGACCAGTTTCGACCCGGCACCTGACGCCTTCGCCTTTCGAAGGGCGAACCAGGTGAGCCCGGACAGGGCTGTGCCGATGAGGATGTGCTGCGAAAGGATGCCCCACGCGAAGGGGACGAGCAGTCCCGCAAACTCGTCGATGGTCCAGAAGCCGATGAGCTCCGGGTCGTCGAGCCGCCGTGGAACGAGGTATCTGTCGGCCATGCCGCCCTCCCGTCGTTAGACCGCGATCAAATGGTTGCGGTCACGACCGAGGTGACGATCGGCACGCCTGTGCCGACGCCAATTCCGACACCGACCGGGACCGCGACCTGCCCAAGGGCGAAGCGGCCCGAGGCGAGCGCGATCAAACCGCCGGCAAGGCTGAGGACGGTGATGATCTTGCCGCCCGAACCTTCGAGGAAGTCAGTGAACTTCTGCAGCGCCGGATCAAAGGTCGTGTCGGCACCGGCATAGGCGGCACCGGCGCAGGCGAGCGCAATCGCGGCCGGAAGAATATAGTCGCGGGCACGAATGCCTTTAACGGATGGGCGGGGAAGGGTGATTGCATTGTTCATCGAGGAACTCCGTTTCGAACATTGGCAGCGATGCGTTCGCTGTATGTTCTTTCCTCGATTGGAAGGCAGGGTGTAGGAAAACGGAAACTGACGCACGCGGCATTCCGACCAAGAGAAATCGTCGATTCTGGGCAATCTGACCAGGCTTTGCGCGACCGGTGCAGACATTGCGGCCAAGAATACCGATCATTGCGCCACCCATACCGAAGTCTGAGATCGAGGGACCGGAATCTGCGCGAATCAAATCGTGTGACGATGAGCCAGTTTCCTACGTGTTCCTTATTTGTTCTTTTTCCTTTCCTACAGTTTGACGCGTCGCCTAGCCTGTTGGTGATTCGCTGAAGATCACCGGAAGCAGGAACAATGGCGCGAAACACAAACGACAAATGGGAAGAACTATCGCGAGGAGTCGCCGCTTTCCTCGACCATGCCGTGGACGAAAGTGGCAAGTCCCGGCGGACGATTGCCGCACAGACGAATATCAACAAGGACGCGCTCCGACGCATCCTCGCCGGGACAAGGTCAGCCACACTGCCAGAGGCGCTGGCCATCCTTGACGCGAGCGGACACGCGCCGCGCACCTCCCTGATGCTGGCACTCGCGGGGTACTCGCAGCGTAGCAAGGATTGGCAGAATAGCGGCGTGCTGGAATTTCTTGAAACCTTCATAAGCGAGTTGCCGTCTGCTTTGGATCAAGCGCTGGGCCAGAGGCTGCTCGATGTGAGACCGCGCTGGGCAAAGGGGACCGCGCACCGCACCGCCGGTCTCCTGTCGGATCACCTCGCGCAACTGGAGCGGCAGGATGAACAAAGCTTCGCTCTCTGAAATGACGACTGGTATCGAAACGGACGCGGAAGCCGTTCCTGTCGAGCCAACGCCAGACCGGCTCATTCGTCTTCCCGAGGTCATGGCGCGCGTGGGCCTGCGCCGAACGGCAATCTATCAGCGGATGCGCGAAGGCCGTTTTCCAAAGTCGCGTTCGCTCGGTCCCCGTTGCACGGTTTGGGTCGAAGCCGAGATCGATGACTGGATTGGTTCTGTTGTCGAACGCACCGACGAGATATGTCAGAACACGCCCCGAATTTCGAGATGATCATGGTTTGCGTCCCGTCACCGCTCGAATAAACGCGCGCTGTCCCGCTAGCCGGAAAGCACTTCGATTATCCGGCATTCGCCAACCGCTCCGTGCTGGCAGTCGTCGACCATATGGCGCAGTTCGGTTCGCAGTTTTCGCAAGTCACCAAGCTTCCGATCCACTTCGCGTAGGTGGAGGCTGGCAATAGAGTCCACGGCTTCGCACGATTGCGATGGATCATCCGACAAAGAAAGCAATTGGCGCACCTCCGCCATGGTGAAGCCAAGGTCGCGTGCGCGGCGGATAAACCGCAATCTGGCCAATTCGGTCGAACCATAGTCCCGGTAGTTTCCGGCGGTGCGTGGTGGTTCCTCCAGCAATCCGGTCCGTTCGTAGTAGCGGATCGTTTCGGCGGTCGTGCCGGTCTTCCGCGCCAGGGCACCAATCTTCATGGGTTTCTCGCAATGCTTGACCTTGTAGCCACTACAAGGTGCATAAGACGATTCGAAGATGCAAGCAGAACGGTAAAATCCTGTGGCAAAGAAGGACATTATTGAACTTATCGAAGCTGAGCGGTGCGTTTTCCGTGCCGCCAGGCAGTCTGGTGACCGGGCTTTGGCTTGGACCGCGCTCGAGCGGGAACATATTCTGGGCCAGGGCTTCTTCGGGCCGCACCTTCGTTCACATATGACGATGCTGGGCTATGCAGTTGAAACCCGCGATGGCCGCGAAGTTCTGGGGCAGGTCATACGTCTTGCGCTCGCTCCCCTTGGCAATCTCACCGGACGGCTCCCCTGGGGCAATACCGGACGCGCAAACGTGAGCGCATTCGCGCCAATGCCATACCCGGACGACCTCGCGGAGGTTTTCACCATCTCTTCGGACGAGGTTCGCTAGCACGCGCCATGGCAATTCTATCCAACGAACAGGTTGAACGTCTCTACGACAAGACCGCGGGAATCTATGACCGATTGGTGTCGGGGTTTCGGTGGGCCGGTCTTGGTCGCTGGCGACGCGATCTGGTTAACCGGCTTGAACTCAACGCCGGTGACCATGTGATCGATCTATGTGCTGGCACCGGCGCAAACCTCGCGTTTCTGCTTGAGAGAGTAGGACCAAGCGGCAAGGTGACGCTGGTCGACCTTTCGCAAGGCATGCTCGACCAAGCCCGTCGACGAGCGAAGCGCCTGCGAGCTAGCAATGTCGAATTTGTGCAGTCAGACGTAGCCGCCTTCCGCTTTCCGAGCGAGACCAGCGCAGTCATCAGCACCTTTGGACTGGAAATGCCACCTGACTACGCCGCGATCATCGAGCGCGCCTCAGCTGCTCTCCCGACGGGTGGCCGGATGGCCCTGCTTGGCCTGAAGCACCCCGAGCGCTGGCCGCGATGGCTGATTGAAATCGGCATAGTGCTGACCAAACCATTTGGTGTGGCGCGGGAATATGAAGAGTTCCGCCCTTGGCTTCCAGCACGCAAAGTTTTGCGCGAAGTTCATTTCCGCGAGTTTCTGGCCGGTTGTGCGTATGAATTCGTCGGTGCCAAATCGTGATCATGAAAAGACAAGCGCTCAGACAGCCGTGGTTGCGCAAGCTTTGCAAGGCTCCTAAAGGGTTGAGTAACATGCCGCGTCTTGTGTTCCCCTTCCTTGCGATCATCGCCATTCTTTTCGGTAGTGTCCTATCGTTACCTGACGCGCATGCTTCAGAAGGCGAAAGCTTCGTTCATGCGGCCGATCACGTTTATGCGCATGGGGCGGACCACTTCGATAGCAATGATCCCGAGCCGGACCATGATGGTCAGGACCATTCGGCAACGCATCATCACAATTGCAGCTTCAGCCTCGCCGATAGTGGAGTGTTCCTGGGGTCGCCCTTTGCGCGCACGAATAGCCTGAAGGGTCCGCTGGCGACTTCGATGCTCACCTCGCGCGCGCCGCCGGTTCTGATCCAACCTCCCAAAGCCTGACAGCAAATCATGTGCGAGTGCGCCTGCGCGTGCGCTCGATTGGTTTCAGTCAGGAGATACAATAATGCGGTGCTTTGCACTGGCCGCGGCCTTGATTGCCGTGTCCACGGGTTCGCCAGTATTGGCACAGGAAACAGTTACACTCGAGGAAGCGCTCGCTCGAGCGGGCGTCGGCATTGAAGGGGAAGATGACCCTTCCAGCAATCCCCGGGTTTACGGCCCTCAGGCGGAGGCCGAAGCCGCGCGTGCGGCTATCGACCAAGCACGCCTCCGACCCAATCCCGAGCTATCGCTCGAGGCCGAGAACATCGCGGGCTCCGGCGCTTTCTCCGGGCTGCGGTCGACCGAATATACCCTAGCGATCGGTCAGCCGCTCGAACTCGGCGGCAAGCGAAGCGCACGCATCGCGAGCGCACGCGCATCGTCCGATTTCGCCGGCTTGCAGAGCGAATTTGCCTTGTCGCAACTCGCTTTGGGGGTGCGCGAGCGTTATGTGCAGGCTGTCGCCGCAGGCCAACGCCTCGTTCTCGCGCGGGAAATCGTCGAGCGAAACCGTGAACTGACGCGGATCGCCAACGTGCTTGTAGAGGTCGGGCGGGAGCCGCCTCTTCGAGCTATGCGTGCACAAGCTACGCTTGCCGAGGCGGAGGCCGAATTGCAGGCTGCACAAGCAGACGATTTAGCAGCACGTCAGGCGCTCGCGGCTCTCTGGGTATCCGGACAGCCCAATCCCGCAGTATCGAACGTCTTTCCTGACTTATCGCCGCCCCTTGCACCGCCGGTTTCCGAAAATCCGTTGCAACTGCGCATTGCGGGCGCTCGAACCAGCTTTGCTGAAGCCGAAATTGCGCGTGAGCGCTCGCTTGGCGTTCCCGACCCAACGCTGTCGGCAGGCGTGCGCCGTTTTGAGGAAAGCAACGATCAAGCGTTCATCGTCGGGATTTCCATTCCGCTTCCCTTTCGCAACCGCAACCAGGGCAACATCGCAGCCGCCGAGGCGCAATACCGCGCGGCAAGCGCGAGCGAGGCGATAGCCGAGGCGGACTATCGCGTGGAGTTCGAGCGGACGCGAACGCTTTATCTGGCCGCCGAAACGCGTGTGGAGACCCTCTCCAGCGCATCCCTGCCGCAGGCTGAGGAAGCGCTCAGGCTCGTCGAAATCGGCTACCGCAATGGCAGATTTCCGCTGATCGAAGTTCTGGCGGCTGCCGAAGCGCGCGACGCCATTCGTGAAAATCTGATTCAGGCAGAAGAGACCCGCGGCCTGCTCGCGGCGCGGCTCATCTGGCTCAACGCACAGTGAGGCCCATTTCCATGGAACGTAGCCATTTGATCGCCGTAAGCGGCGTCCTGATCTTGCTGGCCGCCTTGGCCTCGGTCTTCTGGCCCGCTGACTCAAACGGACCCGACCAGCAAGCGGAACAAGTTGAAAAGAGCGAAGTCCCCGAAGGCGTTCTGCTGATCGACGAGAAGCAGATCGCAGCTTCGTCGATAGAAATCGAAGCTGTCCAATTCGGCGCAGCAACGGAGCTTGTATTCCCAGCGACCGTCGCCGCGGCGCCGAATGCCAGCGCACGGATCGATGCGCGTGCATCCGGTGTGGTGAAGAGCGTGAACAAGATGCTTGGCGATTATGTCAGGCAGGGGGAGGTGATCGCGCGGATCGAGAGCGCTGATGCTGCCGGACTGGCTGCGCAGGTCGCTGCCGCGCGTGCGCGGGTCAATGAACTGTCTGCGCTCTACGACCGCGAAAAGCGGCTGTTCGAGGCCAATGTGACGGCCCGGCAGGATCTCGAAGCGGCGCAGGCCAATCTGCAAGTGGCAAGATCGGAGCTGTCACGCGCACAAGCCGCATCCGCTGCTGCTGGTGTCAGCGGGGATGGGCGTTCGCTGGCCGTGACGAGTCCGATTTCAGGGCAGATCACCAGCGCGCCGATCGTGCTTGGCTCCTACGTCTCCGCCGGTGAAGAGATGTTCCAGATCGTGAACGCGAGCGGCTTGCAGGTGCAGGTCGCCTTGCCTGCCAGCGATGCTGCGAGAATTCGGCCGGGCGATGAAGCTACGTTGGAGCTCGGGCAGGACCGGGAGATCGGCGGACGTGTGCGCTCGGTGACCCCGGCACTCGATCCGGAAAGCCGTAGCGCGACAGCGATAATCTCACTCGCCGGAGCGGTCCCTGGATTGCAGCCAGGCGCATTCTTGCAGGCGCGCATCCGACCCTCAGGTGAAACGGATGCGACCTCGATCTCGGTGCCTGAATCCGCAGTTCAGATGGTCGAAGGCCGTGAAGTCGTGTTCGTTCGCACGCGTACCGGGTTTCGGGCGATGCCTGTCGTGACGGGATCGCGCTCGGGAGGGCGCATCGTGATCGAGTCCGGATTGCAGAATGGCCAGCGGATCGCGACCGAAAACGCCTTCCTACTCAAAGCCGAACTCGGAAAAGAGGAGGCCGAACATGGACATTGATCGGTCTGAAAGCGGTTTCGAGGAGGAGCGCAGCAGCCATGATGGCCTGATTGGCGGCGTCCTTGACTGGTCGGTGCGCAATCGCTGGGCGGTCGTAGCCCTTGCCCTAGGTGTTGCCATTTGGGGCGCGTTCAATCTAGCAAAACTGCCGATTGATGCGGTGCCGGACATCACCAATGTTCAGGTGCAGATAAACACCGAGGCACCGGCCCTCTCGCCCTCGCAGATCGAAACGCAGGTAACCTTCCCTGTCGAAACCGGACTAGCCGGTATCGAGGGACTTGAGATGACCCGCTCGATCTCGCGTAACGGCTTCAGCCAGGTCACCGCGATCTTCGAAGAAGGCACCGACATCTACTTTGCCCGGTCGCAGGTCGAAGAGAGGATCGCCAACCTGGCCTCTTCGCTTCCTGCAGGTGCGGAGCCGTCAATGGGTCCGATTGCAACCGGTCTCGGCGAGGTGTTGATGTATACCATCGAATTCGAGCATCCGGGTGGAACCGATGCGCCCAAGGGTGGTGCTGTTGGCTGGCAGAAGGACGGCAGCTTTCTCACGGACCGGGGCGAGCGATTGGACACGGCGGTGGCAAGAGCCGCCTATCTGCGCACGGTACAGGATTGGGTTGTCGCGCCGCTGATGCGTACGGCCGACGGCGTGGCGGGCGTGGACTCGATCGGTGGCTTTGAGAAGCAGTACCTGGTGCAGCCAGACCCCGACCGCCTCAACGGCTACGGCGTTTCGCTCGACCAGCTGATTACCGCGCTCGAAGCGGCGAACCAAGCCGAAGGCGCCAACTTTGTCGAAAGGGCTGGCGAAGCTCTTCTTGCACGGGTCGATTCCCGGCTGAATTCCGTAGAAGACATTGCGCAGGCAGTGGTGGCAACGCGCGAAGGTGTGCCGATCCGCGTCGGCGACGTGGCAACGGTCGAGATTGGCGGCGATCTCCGCACTGGTGCAGCCTCGCTGAATGGCGAGGAAGCCGTCGTGGGTACTGTGCTGATGCGCGCAGGCGAAAACAGCCGCACCGTAGCTGCGGGTGCTGCCGACAGGCTCGACGAGGTACGGTCGTCGCTTCCAGCAGGAGTTGAGGCGGAGATCGTCTACAACCGTTCGACACTCGTCGATGCGACCATCGTGACGGTACGCAACAACCTTGTCGAGGGCGCGCTTCTCGTCATCGTTATTTTGTTCTTGCTGCTTGGAAACATCCGCGCCGCGATCATTGCAGCTCTGGTCATCCCTTTGTCGATGCTGATGGCAGCTATTGGCATGAACCGGCTTGGCGTATCTGGCAATCTGATGAGTCTTGGTGCGCTTGATTTCGGCCTGATTGTCGATGGCGCTGTAATCATCGTCGAAAACAGCATCGCGCGCCTCGCCGCAAGGCAGGAGCACGAGGGACGTTTGCTCACACTGCGCGAACGCCTTGCCGAGACGCGGGCAGCGGCGCATGAGATGATCAAGCCAACGGTGTATGGCCAGGCGATCATCTTTCTGGTTTTTGCGCCACTCCTCACCTTCACCGGGGTTGAGGGCAAGACATTTTCGCCCATGGCCATCACGGTGATGCTGGCACTTGCCTCGGCATTCATCCTCTCGCTCACGTTCGTCCCCGCGATGATCGCTCTCTTGCTGAACAAGAAAATCAACGAACAGGAAGCAAAGCCCATCCGAATGACAAAGGAGCGCTATGGTCCGCTGCTGCGCAGAGCGCTTGCCCGTCCATGGCCTGTCATCGGTACCGGAGTCGGCGTGTTCGCGCTCGCGGCGCTTGTCTTCAGCTTCATCGGCAGCGAATTTACACCGCAGCTCGACGAGCGTGATCTGGCTGTCCAGTCATTGCGTATTCCTTCCACCCCACTGGAGCAGTCGCTTACAATGCAGCGCCAGGTTGAAGCGCGATTGAAGCAATTCCCGCAGGTTGAGCTGGTATTTTCGCGCACCGGCACGGCAGAGGTCGCGACCGACCCCATGCCGCCGAACATCTCGGATGCCTATGTTATCCTCAAACCGCGCGAAGAATGGCCTGACCCCTCGCTGTCTAAGGATCAACTTGTAAGCGAGATGGAAGAGGCGCTCGGCAATCTCGTTGGCAATCTCTATGAATTCAGCCAGCCCATCGAGCTGCGCTTTAACGAGCTTATCGCAGGCGTTCGCGGCGATGTCGCGATCAAACTCTACGGCGATGATCTCACGGCCATGACTGCGGCTGCAAACCAGGTCGCGGTCGTGCTCCGCGGTGTCGAGGGCGCGGCCGATGTGAAGGTCCAGCAGGTTTCGGGTTTTCCGACGCTCGATATAGCCTTCGATAGGCCAACGATTGCGCGCTACGGCCTCACGGTCGAAGACGTGGCGCAGTCCGTTGCCATAGCGCTTGGAGGTCGAAACGCAGGGCTGGTGTTCGAAGGCGATCGACGTTTCGATGTCGTGGTCAGGCTATCGGATGCAAATCGCAATGACTTCGACCAGCTCGGATCATTGCCGATCGTGCTTCCCAATGGAGGAACCGTGCCGTTGCGCGCAGTGGCAAAGTTTCAGGTGATCGATGGCTTGGCCGAGGTCCGGCGCGAGCAGGGTCGCCGGCTGGTGATTGTGTCCGCCAACGTTCGTGAACGTGATCTTGGGTCATTCGTCGAGCAGGCACAGTCCGAGGTTGCCGCGAATGTTGATTTGCCGTCCGCATCGTTCATCGAATGGGGCGGTCAGTACCAGAACCTGCAACAGGCTCAGCAGCGTCTGCTGATCGTGGTTCCGCTCGCCTTCGGCGTCATCTTGTTGCTCCTGTATTTGGCGGTCGGCGGTTGGGTCCCTGCGCTGGCGGTGTTCAGCGCAATCCCTATGGCACTGGCTGGCGGGGTCTTTTTCCTGGCTCTGCGCGGCATGCCTTTTTCCATCTCGGCAGCGGTGGGGTTCATTGCTCTCTCCGGAGTTGCGACGCTGAACGGCCTCGTCATGATCACAGCGATCAAGCAGCGTCTCGAGCAAGGCTTGGAACTGGGCGACGCGATCATCGAGGGCGCGATCGCGCGGCTGCGGCCGGTGTTGATGACAGCGCTAGTTGCATCGCTCGGCTTTGTTCCGATGGCGCTTGCGACGGGAACCGGGGCCGAAGTGCAACGTCCATTGGCTACGGTTGTCATTGGTGGGTTGATCACCGCCACCGCGCTCACCCTGTTCGTATTGCCTGCCATTGTAAGCCTGATCTTCGCGAGAAAACCGCGCGCGACCCAGGTTGAGACATCAGCAGCAGCGAGGAGCGACAGCTAGTGACACGGAATATCGAACTCGAACTATCGTCGCTTCTCCCGGACATTCCGAGCGACACCGACAGATGTATCGCTCGGCTGCAGTCGTTGCTCAGTTCGCGGGCAGGTGTGCATGGGGTCGAGGTCGTTGAAGGATCGAACAGTGCACCTGCCCAGCTTGCAATATCTTACGATCCCGATCGTCTCACGATCGCGCGGATCAGAGAACTTGCGCACGTAGCAGGAGCGGAAATTTCCGGGCGCTACGGGCATGTTGTGTGGCAAACCGAGGGCATTAATTCGGTGCGCCGGGCGCAGACGGTCGCAGATCTGGTAGCCCGCGAATCCGGCGTACTTGAAGCAAATGCCGATGCGAGCGGAAAGCTGGTCGCCGAGTTCGACCGCCGGCGTACCGATGAGACCGCGATTGCCAATGCGCTGCAAGAACTGGGGGTTTCAATCAAGGCCGACAAAATCGCCGCAAATGCCAGAGATGCTGAAGAACACCGCCATGACGATAAAGATCATTCCGGGCACAGTCACGGCGGCATCTTCGGCGCTAATACTGAACTCTTTTTCTCGCTCGCTTCGGGCGCATTTCTCGCCATCGGCTTCGGGATCGAGAAGCTATGGGACGGGCATCCGGTCTGGCTGCCGTTCGCTTGTTATATAGTGGCATATTTCTTCGGAGGCTTCTTCACTCTCCGAGAGGCGTGGGACAATTTGCGCCTCCGCCGGTTCGAAATCGACAGCCTCATGCTTGTCGCCGCTGCGGGCGCCGCCTTTCTCGGGGAATGGGCCGAAGGCGCGCTACTGCTGTTCCTGTTCAGTTTCGGCCACGCGCTCGAACACTACGCGATGGGGCGCGCGAAGAAAGCTATCGAAGCGCTCGCCGGGCTTGCCCCGGACACCGCACGGGTAAAGCGCGGAACTGACGTAGTTGAGATCCCGGTCGAGGAGCTTGCGCTAGGCGACGTGGTAATCGTGCGTCCGAACGAACGCCTTCCGGCTGATGGCTTCATCCTGGACGGCGTCAGTGCCATCAATCAGGCTCCGGTGACCGGCGAAAGCGTGCCGGTCGACAAGAGCGCGGTTTCGGATGTCGCTTCTGCGCGCGCCAATCCTGACAATCTTGCGGATGACAATCGCGTCTTCGCGGGGACGATCAACGGATCGGGCGCACTCGAAGTGGAAGTGACCCGGCGATCGAGCGATACGACCCTAGCCAAGGTCGTCCAAATGGTGAGCGAAGCCGAGGCTCAGCAATCTCCTACCCAGCGCTTCACGCAGCGCTTCGAGCGAATTTTCGTGCCTGCCGTGCTCGCTCTGGCCGGCCTGCTCCTTTTCGCATGGGTCGTCATCGACGAACCCTTCCGCGACAGTTTCTACCGGGCGATGGCGGTGCTTGTGGCTGCCAGCCCCTGCGCTTTGGCGATCGCGACCCCGAGCGCGGTCTTGTCCGGAGTGGCCAGAGCAGCGCGCAGCGGCATTCTGGTAAAGGGCGGCGCGCCGCTCGAGGATCTCGGTGCGCTCAAGGCCATCGCGTTCGACAAGACCGGTACTCTTACCGAAGGCGAACCCCGCATTACCGATGTCGAACCCGCGCAGGGTGTATCTGAAAACGAACTGCTTGCGATTGCTTCGGCGGCTGAAAATCTGAGCGATCATCCCCTGGCACAGGCGATTGTCAGGGACGGCAAGCAGCGGCTTGGCGATGAGACTCTGCCCGAAGCAACCGATCTCGAAAGCTTCACAGGCAAGGGCATCACCGCGCTTGTCGGCGGTGAGCGGGTGTGGATCGGAAAGCTCGAAATGTTCGGGCAAGATGGGGTCCCTCCGCTCAGTGCCGAACTGTCGGATGCTATAGAGTCCATGCGCGAGCGCGGGCGGACGACGATGGGCGTTCGCTCGGAAACGCGCGATCTCGGAGCGATCGGCTTGCTCGACACGCCGCGTGCGGCGGCAAAGGCGACGCTCGAAGCGTTGCGCGGCCTCGGGATCACCCGAATGATCATGATCTCGGGCGACGACCAAAGAGTGGCCGATGCGGTTGGAAAGGAAGTCGGCCTCGACGAGGCCTGGGGCAATCTCATGCCCGACGACAAGGTCAAGGCCATCCGCAAGCTTGCCGGCCAGGACAAGGTTGCGATGGTCGGAGACGGGGTCAATGACGCTCCGGCCATGGCGAACGCAACGGTCGGAATAGCAATGGGGGCTGCCGGATCGGACGTTGCATTGGAGACAGCCGATGTCGCGCTGATGGCCGATGATCTCGCCCGACTGCCTTTCGCCGTCGATCTGAGCCGACAGACCCGGTCGATCATCCGGCAGAATATGATCGTCAGTCTCGGAATTGTCGTCGTGCTCATCCCGGCAACCATTTTCGGTCTCGGGATAGGCCCCGCTGTCGCGGTTCACGAAGGATCGACACTGATCGTGGTCGCCAACGCGCTCCGGCTGCTGGCGTATAAGGAGAAGGGCGGCACAAAAGAGAGAACGGGGAAGCCAGTATGAGCTGCAACGATGACTTCGATCTGGATTCGGCGGACAAGCGACGCACATTGTGGATCGTATTGTGGCTCAACGTCGCAATCGCGGTTGGTTTCTTTGTCGTTGCCTATTTTGCGGACTCGAACGCGCTCTTGGCCAACGGGCTCGACAATTCATCCGATGCATTTGTCTACGCGCTCAGTCTTCTGGCTCTCACCCGTTCGCAATCCTGGAAACGAGGGGCCGCGCGTTTCTCAGGCATTATGCTCCTAGTCTTCGCCGGAGGCGTTATCGCCGATGCCGTCAGGCGTTTCATCGAAGGCTCCGAGCCGGGCGGCCTGATGATGATCGCCATGGCGGGCATCGCGGCGGTGGTGAACCTCATATGCCTGCGCATGCTCCAGAAGCTTCAGCAAAAGGATGTCAATCTGCGCGCAGCGACCACGTTTAGCTTTAACGATTTCATATCGAACGGCGGTATCATCGTCGCCGGGATCATCGTTATGCTTACAGGCGCAAATTGGCCGGATCTCGTGGTTGGGATCGCGGTTGCTGGCATCGCCCTGTATGGCGGGATCGATATCCTTCGCGATGCGCACAGGGATAAGCATGAGGAAGCGGGCACCCAACATATCAAAGGCGACGAATTCCGAAGATGATGCTCGAATTTTGCATTTTGGCCGCTGGATTGCCTCGGCTCCTTATTCAGACTATCGCAGCTTCGTGAAATTTGTTCGCGCCTTGACCCTGATTTGCTTCAGCTTTGGACTGCTTGTGCAGGTTGCTGCGCAGGCGGCCGTTCCGCAGAGCGAAATGGCTGGGTCGGCTGATTGTGCTGAAATGGCGCAAGGCATGGCCGAGCACGGCATGTCTGAACACGCGATGCCCGAACAGATGGTTTCCGAAACGGACCCGGCCGAACAGCATGGCTCATGCTGCGAGATGAGCCTCGATTGTCTCGTAGCCATGAATTGCCTGCCACCGCTGGCGCTTGCGGGTCCGGGACTGGCGCATGCAGGACCGTTTCCTGTTGCGCCTACGTATCTGGCCGCTAGCGCCAACAGGCTCGACAGCCAGCCTCGACCGCCGGAATCTCCGCCTCCACAAACCGAACTCACCATCTAGCATTTCCCGGGCGGTGCTCTGCGCCGTTTGCGAGCTTGACGGATTACTTGACTTGCGCCGTGTCGATTGACGCGTACGCCGAAGTCGTTCCCGGCCAGTTCGCTTTGAAAGAGTGAGAATTATGGATTGGCGAATTGGCTGGGTGCCGTTTTCGGCACTGCTCGCCGCGCAAGCTGCGCAAGCGCAGTCTGTCGGATACGAGGAAGCACTTGCAGCGGTGCGGGGCGAGCAACCCGTTTTGGAAGCTGGCGCGCTGCGTGTACAATCACGGCGCGAGGCTGCGGAAGCGGCGGACGAGCTTCCCGACCCGCGTTTACGCGCAGGGGTTATGAACCTTCCGGTAAGCGGACCCGCGGCGTTCGAGCTTGACCGGCAACTTCCTACGCAAGTCGCCATCGGTATCGAGCAGGAGATACCCAATCTTGCGCGGCGACGGGCGAGGTATGGCGTTGCCAGTTCCGAAGTTCGGGTGGCGGAAGCACGGCTCGGTATGGCGGAGCGCAATCTTCTCGCAAGCGCTGGAACCGCTTGGGTCAGCTTGTTCTACGCGCAAGAACGCCTCGATCTCGCCAGCACAGCGCTCGATGAGCTGCGAGCCTTCATCCCTGTTGCCAATAGCGCAGTTGCGTCGGGCTCGGCCCGCCCGGCCGAAAGCCTCGTGATACGGCGCGAATTGCTTGGGATCGAGGATGCAGCGACGTCGATCGAGGCCGAGCGCGAGACGGCGCAAGCGCAGCTTTCCCGATACATACCGTTCCCTGACCCGGTTGCCTTGGGTGAGGCTCCCACGGCGGCTCTGGATGAAAACCAGCTTCGCTTCGAACTGGAAGAGAATCCCGAACTCATTCTGGCCGATGCGGAACAAGATCGGGCCGAAGCCGGTGTGGCGCTCGCTCGCGCTGAAAAGCGGCCGGATTTTGGGGTGAGCGTCAACTATGGTCGTCGCGACCAGGCGTTTGGCGATGCGGTGTCGGTCATGGGGTCGATTACTCTTCCGATCTTCACCGACCGGCGGCAGAATCCGCGCATCGCCGCCGCCGAAGCCGATGCCGCTGCCGCTTTGGCCGACCGCGAGGATCGCAGGCGCGCGCTGGTTGCGGATTTCGAAGCCCATCTCGCCACTTGGCGCAGCACTACGCGCCAATGGCGCCGCGCGCGTGATGAACTTCTTCCGCTCGCGCGTGACCGCGTTGAGCTCGAGACAGCCAGCTTTGCGGCCGGGCGTGCCGATCTCGTCGATGTGATTGCGGCGAAATCCGCACTTGCCCTGCTCGAGCTGGAAATTCTCGAACGCGAACAGGCGGCGGTGCAGGCGGCGGTCAAACTACAACTCACATACGGGGAGGGCAGGCCATGAACTCCGTGCTCGAACGATTTACGCAGCGCCAACGCTTGTTTGCGGCTGGGCTAGGTATTGCCCTTGTCAGCCTGGCTGCTGGCTACGGTCTTCACATGCTCGGCGGCGAGAGCAGCGGGGCTGGGTCGGCGACGGATACTGACTGTGAGGACGTGCTCTATTGGTACGATCCGATGGTGCCCGGACAACGCTTTGACGAGCCCGGTAAGTCGCCCTTCATGGACATGATGCTGGTTCCCAAGTGCGCGGGAGAAGCTGCGGAAGCGGGCGTCCGGATCGATCCGGGCCTTGTCCAGAATTTCGGCATTCGCACTGCAGCGGCCGAGTTCGGAGTTCTCGAGCCGGAAATCACCGTGACGGGCGTCCTCGCGTACAACAGCCGGGATGTTGCCATCGTCCAGCCAAGAGCGGGCGGATATGTCCAACGCACCTATGGTCTTGCACAGGACGATGTCGTGCGTCGCGGCGCTCCGATAGTCGACATTCTTGTCCCTGACTGGGGCGGCGCGCAGCGTGAATACATTGCTGTGCTCGATACCGGCGATCAGGCACTTGCAGACGCGATGCGGCAGCGCATGCGCTTGCTCGGCATGACCGATGCAATGATCGCGTCGGTTGAACGCACACGCAGAGCTCAAAACACGATCACCGTCACGGCTCCCGTGGGCGGTGCCGTAACAATGCTTGGGGTGCGCTCGGGCATGACTGTAATGGAAGGTCAGACTTTGGCCGAGATTACGGGCTTTACGCCGATATGGCTTGAAGCTTCGGTTCCTGAAGTCCAGGCCGCAAATGTCCGGCAGGGCCAGCCCATCAGTGCGACCTTGGCAGCGTATCCGGATCAGCGATTTGCGGGACGGATTGTTGCCATCCTTCCAAGCGCCGATGCCGCGAGCCGAACCATCACCGTTCGGGCTGAGCTACCCAATCCGCGCGGCAGGTTGAAACCGGGGATGTTCGCGCAGGTGTCGCTTTCACCCGACACACGGCGAGCCTTGCTGGTACCGTCGGAGGCGGTCATTCGAACCGGACGCCGAAATCTCGTGATGCTCAAGCAGGATGAAGGCGCGTTCCTGCCTGCTGAGGTCGAAATCGGGCGCGAAGCGAATGGCAGGACAGAGATACTCGCAGGCCTTGCGGAGGGCGAGCAGGTCGTCACTTCAGGTCAGTTCCTGATCGACTCCGAAGCAAGTCTTAGCGGGATCGACGTCAGGTCGATCGATGGGACCATGAGCATGGCGTCGGAAGGCTCGCCAAACATGAGGACGTACACCGCTACGGGAAGAGTGACGAAAATCGCTGGTGCTTCGATCACTCTCAACCACGCGCCGGTTCCCGCCCTCGAATGGCCAAGCATGGTCATGCCCTTCGCTCTCGCCGACGCCGCCCTAGTTGAGGATCTGGAACCGGGCGATACTGTCGAGTTCACCTTCTCGCAGCACGACACCGGTCCGCGTATCGAATCCATTCGGAAGACCGACCGATGATCGCGCGCATAATCGATGCCTCGATCGCCAATCGGTTTTTCATCGTTCTGGCGGCCATCGCGGTCACGCTCGCCGGCTTCTGGGCGGTGCGCGCAACGCCTGTCGATGCGATCCCCGACCTGTCTGATGTGCAGGTCGTGGTGCGGTCGAATTATCCGGGCCAAGCTCCGCGCATCGTTGAAGATCAGGTCACATACCCGCTCGCAACGACGATGCTCTCGGTGCCGGGCGCGGAAACGGTGCGCGGCTATTCGATGTTCGGCGACAGCTTCGTCTATGTGATCTTCGAGGACGGTACGGACCTCTACTGGGCGCGCTCGCGCGTGCTGGAATATCTCAACCAAGTGCAAAACGAATTGCCCGAAGGTGTGACAAGCTCGCTGGGGCCGGACGCGACGGGGGTGGGCTGGATTTACGAATATGCTCTCGTCGACCGAACGGGGAACAGCGATCTTGCTGGGCTCAGAAGTCTTCAGGACTGGTTCCTGCGCTATGAGCTCCAGACTATTCCGGGCATTGCAGAGGTCGCCAGCGTAGGCGGCATGGTCAAGCAGTACCAAGTCGTGCTGGAACCCTACCGGATGGCTTCGCTTGGCGTCACTTACAGCGATGTCGTGCGTGCCATCCGGGCCTCCAATCAGGAAGCTGGCGGATCGGTGGTCGAAATGGGCGAGGCCGAATTCATGGTCCGCGCATCAGGCTATCTCACGTCTCTCGACGACTTCAGACAGATTCCGCTGAAATCGGTCGGTAACGGTATCCCCGTCACCTTATCCGATGTCGCCACGATCCAGCTTGGCCCCGAAATGCGACGAGGAATCGCCGAGCTCAATGGCGAAGGCGAGGTCGCAGGCGGTATTGTCGTGCTCAGACAGGGTGAGGATGCGCGGGCAACCATCGCGGCTGTCGAAGAGAAGCTCGACGTGCTCCAAGCCAGTCTTCCCGAAGGGGTCGAGATTGTCACGACCTATGATCGTTCGAAGCTAATCGACGCCTCGATCGAAAACCTGACCGGAAAACTCATCGCCGAGTTTATCATTGTCGCGATCGTTTGCGTGCTGTTCCTTTGGCATGTGCGATCAGCATTGGTGGCGATCGTCACGCTTCCATTGGGGGTGCTGGCGGCCTTTATCGTGATGCGTTTCCAAGGGGTCGATGCGAACATCATGTCCTTGGGCGGCATTGCCATCGCAATCGGCGCAATGGTCGACGCTGCCATCGTGATGATCGAGAACGCGCACAAGCATATCGAGCATTGGGGAGAGGACCATCCCGACGAGCAGATGTCCAACGATGAACGCTGGAAACTGATTGCGGACGCATCGAAAGAGGTGGGGCCAGCGCTGTTTTTCAGCCTCCTGATCATAACCCTATCGTTCCTGCCGGTGTTTACTCTGCAGGCGCAGGAAGGCCGCCTTTTTTCCCCACTGGCCTTTACCAAGACCTATGCCATGGCGGCGGCCGCCATTCTGTCGGTGACACTGGTTCCCGTACTCATGGGCTGGCTGATCCGCGGCAAGATACCCAAGGAGGACACCAACCTCCTCAATCGCTTGCTGACCAACGCCTACCGGCCCGGTCTTGATTGGGTAATGCGCCGACCGAAAACCACATTGGTTGTGGCAGGCCTCGTATTCCTTACAGCGCTGGTCCCGTTCACCCGCCTTGGAGGAGAATTCCTGCCGCCGCTCGACGAAGGCGACTTGCTTTATATGCCAAGCGCGTTGCCTGGTCTGTCTCCTGGTGAAGCGTCGGCATTGCTTCAGCGGACCGATCGACTGATCAAATCCGTGCCCGAAGTCGACACCGTGTTCGGCAAGGCAGGACGCGCGGATACCGCAACAGACCCGGCGCCGCTCACGATGTTCGAGACGACCATCCGGTTCAAACCTCGAGAAGAGTGGCGACCCGGAATGACGCCGGAGAAGCTCGTCGAAGAGCTTGATCGTGCGGTGCAGGTGCCGGGGCTCGCCAATGTCTGGGTGCCCCCGATCCGCAACCGCATCGACATGCTCGCGACCGGTATCAAGAGCCCGATAGGCGTGAAAGTGTCTGGCGAGGACCTTGGCGAGATCGAGCGCGTGGCGTTGCAGGTCGAGAATGTCGCAAAACAGGTTCCCGGCGTCAGCTCCGCTTTGGCAGAGCGTCTTTCGGGAGGCCGCTATGTCGATGTGGACATCGACCGGGTCGCTGCGGCGCGTTTCGGGCTGAATATCGCCGATGTTCAGCAGATTGTGTCAGGCGCGATCGGCGGCGCGAATATCGGCAGAACGGTCGAAGGACTGGCGCGATATCCCATCAATGTGCGCTATCCGCGCGAGATCCGCGACAGCCTCGCAGAACTGCGCGCGCTGCCTTTGCTAACCCCGTCTGGCCAGCAAATTACGCTCGGCACCGTAGCGCAGGTGAGCGTCAGCGATGGCCCCCCGATGCTCAAGAATGAGCAAGGCCGTCTTATCAGCGTGGTCTATGTCGATACGCGCGGGCGCGATCTAACCTCGGTCGTAAGCGATCTTCAGGAGGCAGTGTCAGATGGCGTCGATCTGCCTGCCGGTGTGAGCATCTCTTACGCGGGCCAGTTTGAATATCTCACCCGCGCCAATGAGCGGTTGCAGGTCGTCGTTCCCGCGACGCTCGGCATCATCTTCGTTTTGCTGTACCTGATCTTCCGCCGCTTCGACGAAGCGCTACTTGTTATGGGCACGCTGCCCTTTGCCCTCACCGGCGGCTTCTGGCTGCTGTATCTGATGGGCTACAACCAGTCTGTTGCGACATCGGTGGGTTTTATTGCGCTTGCCGGTGTGTCTGCCGAGTTCGGCGTCATCATGCTGATCTACCTCAAGTCTGCGCTGGCCCGGCGCAGCGGTGCCCTCGATGCGGACGGCGTGGGCGAAGCCATCAGGGAGGGTGCTCTTCTGCGCGTGCGTCCCAAGGCGATGACCGTGGCCGTCATTCTTGCCGGTCTCTTCCCTATCCTCATTGGAACCGGCGCAGGTTCGGAGGTCATGAGCCGCATCGCCGCGCCGATGGTGGGCGGCATGATCACCGCGCCGCTGCTTTCGATGTTCGTTATCCCCGCTGCATATTTGTTGATGCGGCGCCCCCGGCCCGAACGGCCAACCCAACCCCAAGGAGAAGAAGAATGCGTACCACAACCCTCATGAGCCTACTGGCCTTTCCGCTGGCGCTGGCGGCCTGCGATTCTGGCCAGGACACTGCCGACATGAACGACATCCCGATGGCAGAAAATGAAATGATGATGGACGGCGAGGATATGCCAATGATGGAACCTGGCAGCGAAATGCAAACCGTCAGCGCAGAAGGCACGGTCACTGCAATCGATGCCGAAGCGGGCACAATAACCGTCGACCACGGTCCGGTCCCAGCGATCGAATGGCCTGCGATGACCATGGCTTTTGAAGCCGATGAGCAACTGCGCAGCGAAGTAAGCGTCGGTGAGGGAATTGCCTTTGAATTTCGTACTGGTTCTGAAGGCAATGTGATCACGTCGATCACGAAGCAGTAAATGGGTTGGGTGGTGCCAGGTAAACCTGGTGCCGCCCAACGAAATGCGGACGACCGAGAGCTGGTATCGTGCCGGCACCGCCAAGGTATTCGGGACAAGGCTGTAAAAGGTCTGCTTTAGAGTGAGAAAGGAAGAGCGATGAGCACGGACGCAAGCTTACTCGAAGGCACCGCCATCGATCCCGTCTGCGGCATGAGCGTAGCGATCGACGGAGCAGAGCATATCGCGAAGCATGCGGGGGCCGAGCACTATTTTTGTTCGCCGCGATGTCACGACAAGTTCGTCACCGATCCCGAGCTCTATCTCTCGGCCGCGCATCTCGACGCGGTCGAGGATGTGCCCGAAGGCTCGATCTACACCTGCCCGATGCACCCTGAAATCCGCCAGCCCGGGCCGGGTTCATGCCCGATTTGCGGCATGGCGCTCGAACCGGAAACCGTTTCGCTGGGCGATAGCCCCGACCCCGAACTGGTTGATATGCGGCGTAGGTTCTGGTGGAGCGCACTGCTCACGCTGCCTTTGTTCGTCTACGCGATGAGCGACATGGCACCAGGGCTCAGTTTCGACCGGCTGATCGAACCTGCCTGGGCGCAATGGGCGCAGTTTGCCCTTGCCACACCGGTTGTTCTTTGGGGAGCCTGGCCGTTCTTCGTTCGGGCCGTCCAGTCGCTCAAGACGCGCAATCTCAACATGTTCACGCTGATCGGGTTTGGCGTTGCCATCGCCTATCTGTTCAGCGTGGTGGCGACGGTCGCGCCCGATCTGTTCCCTGCAGCGTTCCGCGACCATTCGGGACGGGTCGGGGTCTATTTCGAGGCGGCAGCGGTCATAACCACACTCGTTTTGCTCGGACAGGTCCTCGAGCTCAAGGCAAGAGGCTCGACCTCGAGCGCTTTGCGCGCATTGCTCGAATTGGCGCCGCCCAGCGCGGTCAAGATCTTCGGCTCCGGCGATGAGCGCGAGGTGCCGCTCGACCAGCTGGCCACAGGCGATCGTCTGCGCGTTCGACCGGGCGATAAGGTTCCGGTCGATGGCGAGATCGAAGAGGGATCGAGCGCGATCGATGAATCCATGATCAGCGGCGAACCGCTGCCGGTCGCCAAACAGGCTGGCGACACAGTCATTGGCGGCACGGTCAACCAGACTGGCGGGTTCGTCATGCGCGCGACCGGTGTGGGCAAGGACACGATGCTGTCCAAGATCGTCCAGATGGTGGCCGAGGCGCAGCGCAGCCGCGCACCGATCCAGCGACTGGCAGATCAGGTGGCGGGCTGGTTCGTGCCTGCGGTGGTGGTGATAGCCATCGCCACCTTCGTGGTCTGGGGAATCTGGGGTCCCGCACCAGCGCTTGCCTATGCGCTGGTCAATGCCATTGCAGTCCTGATCATCGCCTGTCCCTGTGCGCTCGGTCTCGCTACGCCGATGTCGATCATGACGGGCACAGGCAAGGGTGCCCAGCACGGGATTCTGATCCGCAATGCCGAGGCGCTGGAGACACTCGAGAAAATCGATACGCTGGTGGTCGACAAGACCGGCACGCTGACGATGGGCAAACCCGATCTGGTGGCGGTGACGCCGGCAGATGATATCAAGGAAAGCGATTTCCTGGCTGCGGTGGCAGGTGTCGAAATGGGGAGCGAACATCCGCTGGCCCATGCCATTGTCGAGGGCGCGCGGACGCGCGGCGTTTCTCCTGCCAATGCCACGGATCTCGCTTCGACGACTGGGGAAGGCGTTGAAGCCAATGTCCAGGGCCGCCGTGTTGCGATCGGAAATGAGAAGATGATGCGGCGCGTTGGGATCAATGACGAGGCCTGGCTGGGCTCGGCCGAAAATGGTCGCAAGCAGGGTCAGACGGTGATGTTCGTTGCGTTCGATGGTCGGCCGGCAGGGCTCATCTCGGTGGCCGATCCGATCAAACCTACCAGTGCAGCGGCCATTGCGGCGCTGCATGCGCGCAAAATCCAGGTCGTTATGCTGACGGGCGACAGCCGCGGCACTGCCGAAGCGGTCGCGCGCGAAATGAAAATCGATGAAGTGCATGCGAATGTCTCGCCCGAAGACAAGCACCGCAAGATCGAAGAGCTGAAAGCGCAAGGTCGCCGCGTCGGCATGGCAGGGGACGGGATCAACGATGCGCCTGCACTGGCCGCCGCCGATGTCGGCATTGCCATGGGCACCGGCACCGATGTCGCAATCGAAAGCGCCGGCGTGACGCTGGTTCGCGGGGACCTGACAGGAGTGGTGCAGGCCATCGTGCTGTCGCGTGGGACGATGCGCAACATCCGGCAGAACCTGTTTTTCGCCTTCGCTTACAACACACTCGGCATCCCGGTCGCGGCAGGCGTGCTGTATCCCTTCTTCGGAGTGCTGCTCAGCCCGATGATTGCGGCCGCAGCCATGAGCCTCTCTTCCGTATCGGTGATAGGCAATGCGCTGCGGCTGCGGGGTCTGCGCCTCGAAGTCTGAGAGGCCAAACTTCAGCTATGCGCGTTTTTTCCAAGCGCCCATGGAGCC
Organism: Altererythrobacter sp. CAU 1644; assembly: GCF_029623755.1. NCBI lineage: Bacteria > Pseudomonadati > Pseudomonadota > Alphaproteobacteria > Sphingomonadales > Erythrobacteraceae > Altererythrobacter > Altererythrobacter arenosus. Next base: position 3,115,378 of record NZ_CP121106.1, on the reverse strand, counting down.
GAGATAGATGTCGAGGCGCTTGAAGCCCTGGCTTGCCAGCCAGCCTGCGGCAACGCTCGCCCGCATACCGCTCGCGCACATCAGCGTGTAGTGGCGGTCGCGGTCGAGATCTTCCCACCGCGTGTTGAGCTCACCGACATAGATATGTTCTGACCCTTCGATGCTTGCTTCTTGCCGTTCGTCCGCGTCGCGCACGTCGAGCAAGGTCCAATCACGGCGGTCCTGATTGAGCCTGCGCGCGATTTCTTCGGTGCCGATCATGGGTATGCTGCGCATCGCTTTGCCCTGAGCAGCGGCTGGAACCACGCCGACATAGCCGCCGATAATATTATCGAGACCGATGCGCACCAGATGGGCCATGGCGTGGGCTAGCTGGTCTTCCTCGGAAGCGACGAGGGCGATCCTGTCGCCTTCAGCGAGGAACCATCCCGCAAAGGCCGGTATCATTCCCACCGGGAGGCACATGGCACCTGGCATATGACCGGCGGCATAGGCGAGCGGCTCGCGCACATCGACCAAGTGATCGGCTTCGATCTCGTCAAGCTCTCCCAGCCCTAAGCGCCTTGGTCGTATGACCCGCGGCGCGGCATCGGCCCCTTCGAGGTTAAGCCGTTCCATCAGCCGGAAATAGGGAGGTTGGTGGTGGTGTTCTGCTACCTTCGCCTTGATGAACTCGTCGCGGTCGGAGATGCGCAGGCGAGGGTTGTTGCGTCGCTCGTGGCCGATTGTCGAGAATTCCCGATCCGCCATTCCCGACCCGCAGACCGAGCCCGCACCATGCGCCGGGTAGATAATCGCCTGATCGCCGAGGCCGCAAAGTTTCTGCAGTGAGTCGAACAGAAGGCCTGCGACCTCTTCCTTGCGCTCGGGATAGAAATCGGTGCGCCCGACATCGCCGACAAACAGGGCATCGCCGGTAAAGACGCCGACCGGTCCCTCGGAATATTCGCCGTCATGGATGACGAAAGCGAGATGATCGTCGGTGTGTCCAGGTGTTTCCAGCACCTCGATCCGCAATTGACCCAGCTCGAAACAATCGCCCTCGCGTGCGGTATTGGCAAAAACGATCTCGCCTGCCGCGTTGGGCCCGTGATAGACCGTGGCTCCTGTCAAATCGGCCAAGATCGGCGAGCCGCTGATCAGATCCTCATTGCGATGGGTTTCGAAGATGTGCGTTATCTCCAGTCCTTCGGCCCGCGCCTTTTCGACATAGATCTCGCAGTCCCGGCGCGGATCGATGACCGCTGCCTGTCCGCCCGAGCCGATGATATAGGAAAGGTGCGAGAGGCCAGGGGTTTTGATTTTCTCCAGAAACATACGATTTCCTTGTCTGTTGCTCACAACTTGCAACGTGCGGGCCTGTCACAAATCGCAAAATTATACGGCGCTCAATCGATCCCGAGTTCGGCCTTGATGGCGGCGGGACTTTCGAAATGTTCGGCTTCGGGCCTGCCGATGGCAGGCTTTGCGTTGATCCAGGTATCTTCGCACACGAAATCGAGCAGGCTCGCCGCGAGATCAGCATGACGGCAGCGGAAACAGCCTTCTGCCAAGCGTTCATCCGTAATGACGGCATCGCCGGTGTAAGGCTCATCCAGCAGCCAGCCCGGTCGTGCGACCGTCCATTTGGTGCCTTGTGCGTCGCTGAGCATCGCCTCCATGGCGCGCATCTGCTCGAGTATATTGAACAATGCTGGCTTGGCGGTGAGTTCAAACCACGCCGGAACGCTCGACTGATGTTCGACGAAGGCGGCGGAGATCACGGCAATACGGTCGATCTTCGCTTGTGCCATCGCCCCGAGCAGGTTGCGCGTGCCATCGGTATAGAGCGGCGGTGGATCGATCGCATTGCCCGGACCGAAAGCGACACCGAGCGTCGAGATAACCGCGCGGCAGCCATCGAGATCGCCCGCGAAATCGTCCGACAGCACATCGCATTCGATATATTCGAAGTCGCCCACCCGCTCGTCTGATCCAGGCACTGTGTGTTCGAAGGCGCGGATCGGTATGTCCGAGGCAAGGGCACGCCTCAATAGCTCGCTGCCGGTCTTCCCGCCTGCCCCGAAGACAGCGATGGGCCTCGTATCAGTCATCTGCTTGTTCCTGTTAAGACTGGTGATGGCGACAAAGGGCGAAGGCGCGGGCGCATGGGGTAGCCGACGGCCCGCCCATGCGCCCTGCCAGTATCAGGCTCCGTCGGCCGGACAGGTGGTATAGCCCCAAAAACCGAACTCATCCTTGGCTCTTGGTGCTGCCACGATCATCTCCTGCATTTGCAGGCCCGCATCGCCTTCATCATCCAGCATACGGGTTTTGATCCGAAGCTCGCCGTTCGCATAGCTGCCGGGGCCATCGGCGGTCACGGGGATCAATTTGCCATTGATCTTGATCGCTCCGCCCCCGTCACCGTCATAGACAAACGAGGGAAAGGCCACTTCGGTCAGGCGGAACTGGCAGGCCTGTCCTGCGCCCAGAGCAGCAAGGTCCGCGTCATTCATGGTCCCGGGAAGCATGAGGCCCGGGTCAACATTTGCCAGTGCACTGGCCGCGTCCTCGATCGGCGCGGCAGTGGCAGGCGGGTCGAGCTGGGCTTCGCGGTCATTTCCCGGAGCAGTATTCGAATTGCAGGCGGCGAGCGGAAGCGCGATGAGCGCCGTGAGAGCTATCTTGTTCATTGCTGCATCTCCTCGGGCAGGCGTTCTTCGGTCCGCGGACCGTTCTGCTCGATATCGTCGATGAGATATTTCATCTCGGCGATTTCGCGGCGCTGGGCGACTATGATCGCTTGAGCGAGTTCGCGCACGCGAGGATCTTTCAGGCTCGCGCGTTCGCTGGTCATGATCGCGATCGAGTGGTGCGGGATCATCGCTGCCATATATTCGGTATCGTCGACGGTGGTCTGGCTGCGCACCAGCCATAGTGCGAGCGCGAACACAAAGGCCCCGACGCCCAGAATGATGAAGTTCTTGGTCCGGTCCTTGTACATGCCCCACATGAAGAGGAGCATGACGACCATCATCATCGCACCCATGACGAACATCATCCAGAAGCGCGTTTCGCTCCAGAAAAGATCATCGACGGTAAAGGTGTTGGCATACATCAGGAAGAACATGATCACAGTCGAGGTCGACACCATGGCCATGAACCGCCAGTAGCTGCCGCCCCCTCCCTTGTCCGAATGGGAGGTCTTTTCAGTCATGCTTTTTCTCCTTTTTGCATCATGGTCCAGAATAGCTGCGCCGAGCAGCTGATGAGAGCGAAGCCGGTGAGGGCCTCGACGCCGGCGAGAACTCTCAGGTGCTCGGTCGGATAAGTGTCGCCCAGGCCCAGTGTGGTCACGTTGATGAGCGAGAAATAGAAGTAGTCCATCCAGTCCATTGAAGGCGCCTTGTCGAACCCTCCCAGGCCCCATTGCGCGCCCAGCCAGAAACCTGCGGCAAAAAGGATCGCGACCAGAAAATGCGACGCGAGCACGAGCAGCGAAACGGCAAGCTTTGCCAGCGTATCGCGGCGGCGATCGAGAAGCCGGTGGCCGACACCCAGAATGACAAGGTGGGAAGCGACGGCTGCAAGGAACAGAAAGATGGCGAGAAGGAGCGCGGTGATCATGCGAGAAGCTTCGCGCCCATCCACAGGCCCATTCCGATCATGAACAGATTTTCGGTCAGCGAGACGAAGCCGAGCGGCACATTGCTGCTGCCGCCGACGCAAGCGCATTTGAGCTCACGCTTGTCGATGTAGACAGCTTTGAAGACGCTGACAGCGCCGACGGTGCCGATGAACAATGCCAACGGAGCAGAAAGCCACGTCAGCGCGCCCGCGGTCATGAGAATGCCGGCAGCGGCTTCGCCGAAAGGGTAGACGAAGCCATAGGGCACCCAGCGCCGTGCGAGCAGATCGTAATTGAGGAACATCGTCGAAAAACTGCGCACGTCCTGAAGCTTCTGAACGGCGAGCAGGGTCATCGACAGGCTGACGAACCATTCGGCGGCCCGGACAGTGAAGAAGTTATCAAAAAAAGCCCAGCTCAGTCCGAGCGCGAGCAGAAGCGCGACCGCGAAAATCGCAATGACCGGCTGATAGCTGGTCTCGCCTTCCTCTGGCTGCGAACGGCTCTTGCCGAAGAACTCGCGGACATCGTCATAGCCGCCAATGCGCTTGTCTTCGATAAAGGTCTGCGGGGTGGTCTCGACGTTGTGCTTGTCCTTGAATGCGTCGGTTTCCTCCCTGCTGGTCAGGTGATGATCGTCGACCTCGAAACCTTGCCGCTTGAGAAGATCGACCGTCTTGATGCCATAGGGACAGACATGGTCCTCCATTACCATGCGGTAGACCGCCGCTGTTCGGGTCGTCATGAATCGCTCCATCTGTTTTGCCTGACGTGTCTCGTGCTCAACGCCGGTTTTCGGTGAACGGTTTCGAAAAACCCCGCTGCAAGAGCCTCAAGGCCCAGCGAAAAGTTGCCATCAACTCTTCTCTTCTGACCGATCATCTTTGTGAGAAGCGGGCGCTTCGGAATTGTGCGAAAGGTAAATCCATTCTCCCACGAAGACTGCGACGATGCCGATCGCCGCATAGGCGACAACGGCAGGATCGCTGCGCAATTTGGCCGCGGTAAAAGCTGCAAGGACCACGCCATCTGCCGCGAGTGCTGTAAGAAGTATTGTTGCGCGCGCGCCGACTTCCTTGCGCAGGTGACGCAGGACGCCCCAATGCACCAGCATATCCATGACGAGGTAGAAGAAGGCGCCCAGCGAGGCGATCCGCGACAGATCGAACAGGACGGCAAGCATCCCGGCAATGACCACCGTATAGACCAGCATGTGGCTGCGAATTCCGCCGCTCATACCGAAATGGCTGTGCGGGATCATCTTCATGTCGGTCAGCATCGCAAGCATGCGCGACACAGCAAATACGCTCGCGATCACGCCCGAAGTCGTGGCGGCGATCGCGATCGCGACGGTGAAATAGAAGCCCAGCTCACCCAGCGCCGGACGCGCCGCTGCCGCGAGCGAATAATCGCGCGCCTCGACGATCTCGGATATGCTCAGGCTCGAACCCACCGCCAATGCGACGAGCAGATAGATCACGATGCAGACCGCGATCGAGATCATGATGGTCCGACCGACATTCTTGTGCGGGTCGACGATTTCGCCGCCGCTATTGGTAATCGTGGTGAAGCCCTTGAAGGCGAGGATCGAGAAAGCAACAGAGGCGAGCATGGCTTCTGCATTCGTCAGCGAAACGGGCTGCGAAAACGCGCCTGATGAAAAACCGCTGGCCCAGATCGCCGCGACTGCGAACAGCGCGATGCCGCCGATCTTGATGGCGGACATGATGAGCGAGAAGCCGCTTACCGACTTGTTGCCCGCTGCATTGACGAGATAGGCGAAGATGATGAGGGCAAGCGCTGCGAGAGAAACGAGCCACCCGCTGCTTTCGAGGCCGAACGGGCGCAGCGCATAAGTCGCGAAGGTGCGGGCCACGAGGCTTTCATTGATGACCATCGAGAGCGCCATCAGGAGCGAGGCAGAGGCGGCGATCACGCCGGGTCCGTATGCTTTTTGCAAGATCATCGCGATGCCGCCCGAAGACGGCCATTTGTTCGACATCTTGATATAGCTGTAGGCCGCCAGCGAGGTTACCAGCGCGCCAGCGATGAAGGATAAGGGGAATAGCGGACCGGCAAGCTCGGCGATCTGCCCGGTCAGCGCGAATATGCCGGCACCGATCATGACGCCGGTTCCCATCGCCACGCCGCCCAGCAGGGTTATCGAGCCAGCTGTCTCGCTTTGATTCTCGTGCTCATGGTCTTGCAAGACTTTCCCCTGTCGATGGTCTCCCGTTCAAGAAAGATCATGCCGGACAGTACGTTCAGCCGGGGCTCATCCCTCAAAAATATTTCAGGACAAATCCGGAGGGTTGCGTTTTGCTCGGGGCGCTCGAGCAAATTGCGGCCCAAAGCGGACTGCTTGCGCAGCTGAAAATGCTCGGCGAGTATCAAGGCACGCGTCCATCGCCGCCGATTTACTACGTCCTGAACCGGTTTCGGAAAAATCGCAGCAGTGGCACCCCAATGACCGCGATGTACCAACCGTACAGAAAGCTGCCGAGAGCGCCTGCCAAAAAGCCCGAGAGGGTTAGCCATTCGAAACCGGGAAGCAGCGGCGCCCACGCTTCGTGCATGTGCACCTGTTCGGGCGCGAGCAGGCCGAAACCGATGCAGATCAGGTAGCTGAAAAGCAGGAAGAGGCTGAGTGTCCAGCCCCATATGAGAATTGAGGTTTTGACCGAATAGTCCGACATGATGGTCCTCCGTTAGAGTTGGCGCGAAAATGGCTTGTCCATAGTCACGGGTAGGATGCGAACACGCTCCGCCCGCCTGGGCCGAAGGCGATGACATCATAGGGCTGCACCTGCTCTCCGACTTCCATTCCGGGCGAGCCAAGCGGCATTCCGGGCACAGCCAGGCCAGCAACGCCTTCGGGGCGTTCGCGCAATAGCTTCGCGACGGCATCGGCCGGCACGTGGCCTTCGATGATATAGCCATCGACTTCCATCGTGTGACACGACCACAGATCCTGCGACACACCCCTGGCTGTCTTGAGCGCAGCCATGTCGTCGGTGTCGACCGAGGCGACCTCTGCTTCGAGCCCATGTTCGACGTGACCGGCCCAGCTGAGACAGCAGCCGCATCCTGCGTCGCGGAACATCGTGTAGGTCGCGGCCTGCGCTGCATTCGAGCAGGCTGCAAGGGCGAGGAGGAGCGAGGCCGCCAGCGAACGGCGTAGCGGTCTCGAATCTTTCGTGAGGTTCATTGGACATTGCCTTTCTTGATGCCGCGCCAGAGAGAAATGGTTCCGGTCGCGGTATGGATACGATCGAGCAATTCGGCGTCTGCGAAAATCTCGGCGAGCAATTTCTCGACGGCTCCGTCGGCGCTCGGCTGGGTGTCCTTCACGCCGTCGAGAAGCTGAACGCTCGAACGGAACAGCGCGCGCATGAGTGGAGCATCTTGCCGCATATAGTCGGCAATCAGCGCTATGCCCCCGGGGGCGAGCAGGTTCTCGATCTGCTCGAGGATCGCGCGCTTTTGCGATACGGGGACCTGGTGAAGGACGAGGCTGCTGACGATCTTGTTTGGCCGCCAGCCGTCGGAAAGCTCGAGACTAGCGAGAAAGCCGTTGTGCCACCGGACCATATCGACTCCGGCACCGAATTTGCGCTGCGCGATCGCCAGCGCGGCGGGGTCTGGCTCGACGCCGATGAAGCCGGCTTCGGGACAGCTGGCCATCAGCGCTTTGAGCAAGGTCCCGGTGCCGCACCCGACATCGATGACCTTGTCGCCGGGCACCAATACGGCCTCTTCGACGATCGCGCGGCGCCACCGGCTCTCGCGCGTAAAGATTGCGATCGCGCGATCATAGAGCGGCGTGAGCCAGCTTTTGCCAAGCGGCGGAGTGAACTCGCGCTCTTTTGGCGGAACTGCCGCATCTTTCATGCCATGGCTCCCATTCGATGTCGGCACATTTCGCTTCCGCCAGACCTACACTTCTTACGCACCGCCGCCCCGCAGCCCTCAAAAAAGAAACTTGAGGGTTTGCGCGAAGCATCGCGTATAGGAACCGTGCAACCGACAGGAGCAAGGGATGCGTGATAATCAGACACTCGATGCGATGCTCGGCACCATGGCCTCGCAGGAGGCTGGCGACGTGCCGCCCGACTTCATGAACGGCGTCTGGCAGCGCGCAGGACAGCTTGGCGAAATTGCCGATCAGCGACGCAGAATGGCCTTGTTCGCCGGTCTGTTTGTCGTCGGCCTGGCGGCAGGCGCAGGGACCAGCGGATGGCCGTCCGAATATGGCGCTCCTACAGAAATTGTTGGCGAGAGCCTCGTTGGCGGAGAATCCCTGTCACCTGCTGCATTGCTTCATGTGGGGTCATAGGCGTTGAAGAAGTTTCACCTTGTCCTCGCGGTTCTGCTGGCGGCGCTCGCCGGATGCCTCGGAGCGCTTGCCGCCGATCGCTGGTCCAACGACGATGCGGAGGACAGCCTGCACCAGTTCGTGCACGATGAACTCTCGCTCACGGCTGACCAGGAGGAGCGGCTCGATGCGCTCGAAGCGCGTTTCGCGGTAGAACAGGCAAGGCTCGAAGCCTCTGCGCGCGCAGCCAACGCACAGCTCGCCCAGGCAATGGAAACCGAGCACGAATACGGGCCCGAAGTCAGTGCCGCGATCGACGAGGTGCATGCGCGCATGGGCGAATTGCAGAAAGCGACCGTGCGGCACGTCTTCGATATGCGGGAAATTCTCGATCCCGATCAGCAGCTCCAGTTCGACCGGAAAGTGTCCGCGGCCCTCACGCGCGATCCGCGTGACTGATCAGCCTTGGCAGCGGTGGATGACACTTCGAACGAAGCGCTGATCGGGCGGGCGATAGCCGGTGACAAGCGGGCGTTCACAGCTCTCGTCGAGAGCGAGATCGCCCGGTTGATTGCGCTTGCCACGCGCATGCTGGGTTCACCATCGCGGGCCGAAGATGTCGTTCAGGACGGTCTCGCGTCGGTCTGGCTGACACGTCATCGCCTCGATCCGAGCAAGCCCATCGGTCCCTATTTGACGACAATCGTTCTCAACCGGTGCCGCGACAAGCTCCGCCGCAGGAAAGTTATTGGCTTCCTTGGTTTGCCGGATGGGCGGGAAGCCGACGCCGTTGCCGACGATGCCCCTAATCCCGAAAATGTTGCCGGAGCCCGCGAACAGCTGCGGCTGGTCCAGGCCGAAATCGGGCGCTTGCCGGTGCGCCTACAAGAGGCGCTCGTGCTGGTCACTGTCGAGGGGTACAGCCAGGCCGAGGCTGCCGAGCTGCTCGGCACCACCGAGAAAGCCGTCGAGACGCGCATCTATCGTGCGCGCAACCGGCTGAAGGAGCGGTTCGAAAAGTTTGAGGGGTAGGGCAGCTGACCGCGTATGTGACGGTATACGCATTTTCAGGAGCCCCCTATGCCTGCCCTCAATCGCCGAAGATTCCTTGGAACAAGTGCTAGCGGGCTGGGCCTGCTTGGTCTCTCCGGTGCCATGCCGGCCTGGGCGCGCGGCGCGGACATCCTTGCAGGAAACGCCCGCAAAGGGCTGGATGAAGTATCCGGGCCGAATATCGACCTCACTGTCGCGCGGTCTGCCTTTGCAACCGGCAACAGACGCGGCGGCGCCATCGCCGTCAACGGCACGATCCCCGGCCCGTTGTTGCGTTTGAAGGAAGGCACGACCGTCCGATTGAACGTCCATAACCAGCTCGAGGAAGACACCTCGATCCACTGGCACGGGCTGCTCGTGCCATTCGAACTCGACGGGGTGCCAGGTGTAAGCTTCCCCGGCGTCAAGCCCGGAGAGACCTTCACCGCTGAATTCCCGGTGCGCCAGTCGGGCACCTACTGGTGGCACTCGCATAGCGGCCTGCAGGAACAGGCCGGGCATTACGGCGCCATTGTGGTGGATCCGGCTGGACCCGATCCGGTCCAGGCGGACCGCGAATATATCGTGGTGCTCAGCGAATTCAGCGAAATGTCGCCCCACACGATTTTCGACAAGCTCAAGAAGGGCGAAGGCTACTTCAACTACAACATGAATACCTGGACCGACGACTATCCGCTTTCGGGCGAGGATCGCCGGATGTGGGCGAGAATGCGCATGATGCCGACCGACCTTAGCGATGTGTCGGCCCCAGCCTACACTTACCTGCTGAACGGTCATGGCCCGCTCGACAATCTGGAATATCTCTTCCGTCCGGGCGAGCGCGTGCGGCTGCGCTTCATCAATGCCGGGGCCATGACCTTCTTCAACATCCGCATTCCAGGCCTGCCGATGACCGTCGTTCAAGCCGACGGGCAGAACGTCGAGCCGGTCGAAGTGGACGAGTTCCAGATCGGCGTCGCGGAGACCTACGACGTCGTCGTGACGCCGGGTGAGCAGCAGGCGTACACATTGGTGGCCGAGTCGGTGGATAGGTCCGGAATGGGGATCGCAACGCTTGCGAGCGCGCCTGGCGCGCGCGCGGCCATTCCGCCGCTGCGCGATCCCCCGCTTCTGACCATGGCTGATATGGGCATGAGCGGTATGGACCACGGGGCTGGCAGCAACGATGCCGGTATGACCGGCATGGATCATGGCGCCGGCGGTATGGCCGGAATGGACCACGGATCGAGCGGAGCGGCTGGCGCGGATGGGATGTCCGGTATGGATGGCGGTTCGGCGGAGATGGCTGGCATGGCGGGAGGTATGCAGATGCGCGATACATCGCTCCTGCCTCCCGACGTGAAGGTCGGGCCCGGTCTCGACATGGTCTCGATGAACCCGGTCGACCGTATGGGCGACCCCGGCATCGGCCTTGCCGATGTCCCCCACCGCACCCTCGACTATCGCAAGCTCCGCTCGCTGACACCTCATCAGGAGGGGCGGACTCCCTCGCGGCGGATGGAAATCCATCTCACCGGGAACATGGAACGCTATATGTGGTCGTTCGACGGCAAGAAGTTCTCCGCCGTCTCCGACGAGCCGATCCGCTTTGCCTATAACGAACGCGTGCGTGTCAAATTGATAAACAACACGATGATGGCGCACCCGATCCACTTGCATGGGCACTTCTTCGAACTGGTTAACGGCGCACCTGCCGATCGTCAGCCGCTCAAGCACACGGTTAACGTGCAGCCGGGCGGCAGCGCGCAGTTCGACCTGACGGCGGACGAGCCGGGCGACTGGGCCTTCCACTGCCACCTTCTCTACCACATGCATGCCGGGATGTTTCAGATCGTCACTGTCGCCAATCCCGATGGGAGCGAAGCATGAAGATTCGTATTACCAGCCTGCTCGCATCGATCGCAGTCGGCTCAGTTCTCGCCTCCCCCGCTGCGGCGCAGCATGCCGGTCATTCGCCCGCGGAGCCGCAGCAGAGCGCCGAGGCGCAGGCTGACGCCAAGACAAAGTGCGAAGAAGAAGCCCAGCGCCATCGCGCGATGGGGCACCCGGTAGCCGAAGGAGCTTGCGAACCAGTGGCCCAGCCTGAAGTTGCCATGGATCATTCGACGATGGACCATTCGACTATGTCTCATGGTTCGACGACCGCTCAGGATGGTCATTCGGGCATGGCAATGCCGATGGACGCTGCCCGTCCGGAGACTACACCCGGGAGTCATGAAGGAATGGATCATGGCTCGATGCCGCATGGCACGCCTGCCGAAGGCGCGATGGATCATTCGCAGATGAACCAAGGCGACATGGGTCAGGCGGAAGCCAGCAACTCGTCGATGGACCATGGGCAGATGGATCACAGCCAGATGAACCATGGGCAGACGGGATCGCAGGATATGCAGGGCATGGACCATTCGGCGATGCAGATGGGCTCGAACGACGATATCCCGCTGCTGCCGCCTCCTCCCGAAGCCGGGAGCGGTCCCGCGCGCGCGGCGGTCGCGATCTGGGGCGAGGAAGCCATGAACGAAGCGCGGCGCGAACTTGTCCGCGAGACCGACGGCGGGATGCGCTTCTGGTTTCAGGGCGACCGGCTCGAATACCGCGCCCGCGAGGGAGTGGATGGATATCTTTGGGACATCCAGGGCTATTATGGTGGTGATATCGACAAGTTCTGGTTCAAATCCGAGGGCGAAGGCAGCTTCGGTGAGCCTGTCGAGGGAGCCGAAGTCCAGGCACTCTGGAGCCGGGCGATCGCTCCCTTTTTCGACCTACAGACAGGTGTGCGCCAGGATTTAACAGGACCCGAGCGCACCCATGCTGTCATTGGCATACAGGGCATTGCTCCCTACCAGTTCGAGGTCGACGTTGCAGCGTTCGTATCGAACAAGGGTGATGTAACCGCGCGCTTCGAGGGCGAGCTTGATCAGCGCATCACGCAGCGGCTGATCCTCCAGCCGCGAGCCGAAATCGCTCTTTCGGCTCAGGATATTCCCGAACTCGGCATTGGCGCTGGCCTCGACCGGATCGAGGCAGGTCTGCGTCTTCGCTACGAGTTCGCACGCGAATTCGCGCCCTATGTCGGCGTCTCCCAGGAGTGGCGGATCGGTCAGAGTGCCGATTTTGCACGCGCCGCAGGGGAAGACCCTAGCGTGACGAATTACGTCGTGGGCATGCGATTCTGGTTTTAAGAGAAGGAAATATACAATGAGGATAAGACTATCTCTAAGCGCGGTCGCCCTGGCCTTGGCTGCAGGCGGCACTCCCGCCCTGGCACAATCCATGGATCATTCCGCGCACTCGGACCCTACGGCTTCGACGCAGATGGACCATACGGAGCAGGGCATGAACCATGCCGAGCATATGTCTGCGATGAACGACGACGTCGCTGGGGCAGAAGCGGTTCTGACATTATATCGCGATGCCCTGACGTCGCGCGATGCAGAGGCCATGGCCGCGCTGTTTGCCGAGGAATCCTTCGTTTACGAAAACGGCAAGGCGGAAGGCAGCTTCACGTATTACATGGAGCATCACCTGGGACCGGAACTCGATGCAATAACCAGCTTCACCTTCGGCGAACCGACGCTCGCAGTCACCCGGATGGGACATATGGCGTATGGCCGCGAATCGTACACCTATCGGATCGAACTGGCCGACGGCCGCGTGATCGACCGCGAAGGCGTTGCGACCTCGGTGCTTGCCCATGATGCGGATGGCTGGAAGATCGTTCAGTACCATTCGTCGTCACGAGCGCCGCGTAACAACTGATTTGATCGGGGGAACACCGATTGGCGACACGCTCTTTCAAGCTGCGTCTGCATGTGCTGGGCAGCAAGCTTCACAAATGGCTGGCAGTCTTTGTCGGCGTCCAGGTGCTTCTATGGATGGCCACCGGGGCGCTGATGTCGTTCCTCGACATCGAAGAGGTCCGGTCCGAACATGTCGTTTCGCGCGCACCGGAGGTTCTGCCCGCTAATGCTGCCATGCCCGAGTGGCTCGATAGCAGGGAGGGGGTGGTTTCCCTTGCGACGCGCGCGGTCGGCGGCAGGACAGTAACCGAGATCCGTCGGGACGATGGAAGCGTCACGCTCCGCGACCCGAACAGCGGCGCTCTCCTTTCGCCTCTTTCGAGCGCGAGCGCACAGGCCATCGCTCGCCATGCTTGGACGGGGCCACCAACCACCATAGCGACCACGCGCCTCATCGAAGGTGCTGTCGGGACCGAATTCCGGGGTCCGTTCCCCGCGTGGCAGATTACCTATGGCGATGAGGACAATACCCGCGTCTACATCGATGCATCGAGCGGCTCGGTGCTCGCTGCCCGCAGCGACACCTGGCGTCTGTTCGATTTTATCTGGGGGCTGCATATCATGGACTGGACGCAGCGCGACCGCATCAACAGCTGGTGGCTGCTACTGTTCGGGATCGGCGGGACAATCATCGCGGTTTCGGGCTTTGTCCTGCTTGCCAACCGGTTTCCCAGGATCAGGCGGCGGGCGAAACATGTGCCGAATGCCCCCTGAAGCCGCTCCCAGTTTAATCAGGTTCGGCTCGGGCAAAGCGGACCAGAAGGATCGTTAGCGCGGGCACGATCGTCCACATCGCGATCGGGATCAGCGCCAGTCCCGTCACTGGCTCTTGCGGCATCAACTCGCTGTAGCGCCAGCTCAGGAAACTGTTTGCCGGAAGCGATGTGGCGATCATTTCGACGGCGATCGCGACGACAAGCCCGAAGCCGAAATAGATCGCATAGGGCATTTTGGCGGCTTGCCAGAGCCACGCGTGCCCGCCACGTAATCCTGCAAGGCTATAAGCTGTCAGCAGGATCACGCCATCGCCCAGGCTTGCAATGCCGCAGCGAATGGTCCGCTCGAAGGGTTCGAGATCACCCGGTTCGAAGAATGGCATCTGGAAAATCTCCCAGACGAACGCGATCAGGCTCCCGCAAATAAGGATCAGCCAATGGGTTCTGGTCATGTTGCAGGTACGCCCGAAAAATCTGCGCCAGCAAATAGCAAGCGGCCGGATTTCCACTTCCTGCATAGCGCCTTCGCTGCCCCAAAGCCCGGATCAGTCATGATTTTCGCGGCCCTCCGACTCGGCCATGCGAGCAGCGCGTTTGAGAAATTTCCGCATGTCACCTGCTGCCAGTTCGGTAAGCGGGTGCCGGCTCGCATCGGGGCGCGGTTCGATCATGTCCGCACGTTTCCTAATCTGTTCGATCTGTTCATCGCTCGCCCCGGACAAAAGGCCAAGAACTATGTTCTCGAGAGTAATGAGGCGAATGCGCATTTGCACCAGATCGGCATGATCGGGCTCCGGGATATCCCAGCTGCCGTTCTCATTGACCGTGCTCACGACTGCTTCTCCGACGGCTCTGCTGGCACCATGATACTCCCCATTCGTCGTTATCGGCTTCTCTCAAAAAGGTGGCCGAAAAACAGCACCGCTGCAACCGGCCGTGCTTCGGCCCACCAGCCCCACCGCTGCTGCGGATTGTTTGAGGGGAAGAGATGGCGGCTGCGTAAAGAGGATGACTGCACACAGCATCCACCGCAAGACCGACGAAAGGAAATCGACCATGAAACTGACAGTTCTAGCTTTCGCGCTCGCCACCGGCCTGGCAACCACCCCGGCAATGGCCCGGCAACAGCATGACCACGGGGATCAAGCGGCGGCGCAGCAGCAGTCACACGCTGGCCATATGATGCAGGATTCGGCGGCCATGACGGCCCACCGCGAGAAGATGGCTGAAATGCGCGCGCTGATGCAGCAGGCCCACGCGGCGAGCGATCCTGCCGAACGCCAAAGGCTTATGGCCGAACATCGTGCAAAAATGCAGGAACACATGGCGGGCATGATGCAGGGGGACAACGCCGATATGATGGCGGCCTGTCACCAGCACATGATGATGATGCATGACATGATGGAGCAGATGGCGGCTCACGAGAACATGGCGCAAGACGATTAGGAGGCGGTGGCCGGGCTCTCGCTTTGTGCCTGAGCCTGGCCACACTCTTACCAGGGCGCGGTGCAAGGCAGGAGGTCCGACCATCTCGTGAGTAAAATTTGAACCCTCACGCGTCGACGATCGCCGCGCTCTATCACCGCAAGAGATGAAGGTTCGCAGAGCATTACAGACACAATAGGTTGCACGACCATCGCCAAGACCGGAGCCCGTAGAGAATGAAACGAATACAATTCATGGCTATTGTGGCCGCCAGTCTGCTCTGGATAAGTCCGGCCCAGGCCCATGGCGACGAGGAACATGGCGAAGCGGCCAGTGCTGTCGTCTCCGATGCGGCGTCAAAAGATATCCAGGCTGCGCAGGGGCACGGCGACACGGCTGCTGATCATGACGGGGCGAAGGGACAAGATGCAGACGAAGGCGACAAGGGCGTGGTCGGTGTGCTCAAGTCGCTGCATCCCGCCACCGTACACTTTCCGATCGCCTTGTTCTTTATGGCCGCTCTCACCGAGCTATTCGTCATCGCACGGAAGGGCACAGGCCTAGAGTCGGCAGTGCGCGTACTTGTTTATGGCGGTGCCGCCGGGGCGGTCGTGGCGGCCATATTCGGTTGGATCCATACCGGTCTCTGGTTCGGCGGAGATACTGCGATGCAGGTTCATCGCTGGAACGGAATGCTGATCGCGGTTCTCGGTCTGGCGATGGCCTATCTGGCGAGCCGTGCTTCCGCGAGCCGGACCGCGTTTCGCGCCGCAATCTTTGCCATGGCCGCTCTAGTGCTGGTGCAGGGATTTCTGGGCGGCGAGCTTGCGCACGGTGCCAATCATCTTGGTATCTCCTGGCTTTGAAGGATAGAATGATGCGCAGATCAAATCGGAACGCGTTTGTTGCCCCCCTTGCTGCGGCGGCATTGGGGCTAGGGCTCGCTGCCTGTGATCAGACGCAGGACACTTCATCAGAAGCTGAAGCCTTGCCACTGTATACGGCCCCGCCGACCGAGAGCACAGGTGCTGGCGAAGGCGAAAGAGACAACGCTGCCTTTCCCGCTGGAGAGGCCAACACGAACCGGTCGGGTGAAGCTGCGACTGCCGGTAGGCAACCAGACCGACCGGCGAGCACTCCGGTAGTAGCGTCGTCCCCTGCGGCCACTCCCCCGCCGGTGAATGCCCAGCCTAGCAACACACCCGATCCTCATGCGGGCCACTATATGCCATCCATGCCCGACCATGACATGCCCTCGATGTCCGATCAGGCGCATGGATCGTGACCTGGCGTTTCGCCTTCTGATCGGCCCAAAAACGGCCGACGCTCGTTTTACCAGTCACTACGAATAACAAGTCGTCGTTTGCCAAAGGCGCTTTATCTCATCTGTCCGATTTTGGGGGTATTGATGGGGGTATTTGCAAGACGACTCAAAAAGTTTATTAGGTAAATCAGCACGTTATATGCTCTCTATATTTCCCTCCTCCGCTACCAACCTTACGGTGCAAGGTCGAATGACCTGCCGCCCACACAGCAATTGAACTGTCACTCCATAGGCCGACAGTGGTCGTTTCCGCAGAATCCGGGCCTCCTCACGCGTAGCTAGGCTTGCGAGATTCTTACGCTTGTTCCCGCCATTCCCCGCGTGATCGCAAAGGGCTTGTCGATCGAGATGTCCGCTCTGACGACATGGCCCATCGCCAGGCATTTCTCGCCAAGCTGCTGTGCGAATGTCTCGATCAGGGGAATGTGGACCGCCGCAAGCTCGTCAATCGCGGCAACGATACGGCGATAGTCGACTGTATCGGCGATATCGGCGATGGCCGACGCAGCGACCTCGATCTCGACCGATACCACGAGCGGTTGGCGCCTGCCGACCTCGTCGGGGTTTATGCCGATGTCTGCAAGTACTGGGTAATCGCGCACCCGAACCGAAGTTGTCGTCGTCGCGTCAGGCATGGTGCGCCTCCTCTGCATTGCGTGCGGCCTTGAGTGTGTTGGAGAGCAGGCAGGCGATGGTCATCGGTCCGACCCCGCCAGGGACCGGCGTGACTGCCTTCGCATGTTGGACCTCGTTGAAAGCGATATCGCCGACGAGATGCTCGCCGCCGGCTCCATTGGGCACGCGGGTAATCCCCACGTCGATGAGTACGGCGCCTTCCTTGACCCAGAACCCCTTGACCAGCCGCGGTGAGCCGGCCGCGGCGACGATGATGTCGGCTTGACGCGCAATCTCGGGCAGGCCGCGGGTTTCGATATGGGTGACGGTGACGGTCGCCTCGCGCTCAAGCAGCAACATGGCGATCGGCTTGCCGACGATGTTCGATTTGCCGATCACCACGGCGTTCAGCCCGGTGAGGTCGTCGATCACCGTGTCGAGCAGCTTCATGACGCCGAGTGGGGTGCACGGGACCAGGCCCCCGGTGCCGGTCGAAAGTCGCCCGACATTGACCGGGTGGAAGCCGTCCACGTCCTTCGCCGGGTCGATAGAGCCCAGGATCACGCCGGCATCGATATGCCGGGGCAGCGGTACCTGGACGAGTATGCCATGCACGGTCGGGTCGATGTTGAGCCGGGCGATGAGTGTCAGCAAAGCATCCTGCGGCGTGTTTTCGGGCAGGCGATGCTCGTAGCTGGTGATGCCCACGCGCGCGCAGGCCCTGATCTTGTGGGCGACATAGACCTCGCTCGCCGGATCTTCGCCAACCAGGACCACCGCGAGGCCCGGGGCTTCATGACCCCGGCCAAGCCGCTCGGCGACCCCGATCCTGGTTTCTTCGTCAAGACCTCGTGCAAGCGCTCGGCCATCGATCAGTTGCGCCACCCGGTAGTTCCCTTTGCATGATGCGCGTCGAAATTGGGGCGCCTGATGCCGGGGCAGATTGGCGATGGCAATTGGACTCAGCGCCTGATCCGGCGCCTTGCATTTGCCTGACTGATGTTTGGTGCGCTCGGCAGGCACTTCAGCCGGACGAGAGATGGCGTGTGATTCCGCAGAAATCAGGCAAATTCTCGTGTCAGCTCGACCTCTTTCGTTGCGGTGCTAATTCCCAGCATTAGTATCTCGAATGCAGTGCGTGCGCGTTGCGAAGGCTGGTCTTGCCGGGGCATAGGATGGCGCAGGGGTTGTCCCGCGGATTTGGACGGATATTTGCCAGTGAGTTTCACGAATAACGCACGGGTCGTGGTGATCGGCGGCGGCGTGGTCGGGGTAAGCACCCTGTACCACCTCGCGAAGCTTGGCTGGTCGGATGTGGTGCTGATCGAGCGCAAGGAACTGACCAGTGGTTCGACCTGGCACGCGGCCGGTCTGCTGCCGCTGTTCAACCTGTCGTACTCGGTGGGCAAAATCCACCAGTACTCGGTCGACCTATATCCCAGCCTCGAAGCGGAAACCGAACTCAACGTCGGCTACTCGCGCGTGTCGAACATCCGCCTTGCCAAGACGCAGGACCGGATGGACGAATATCGCTACTATGCTGGCGTTGCCCGGACCATTGGCGTCGATGTCGATTTCCTGACGCCTGACGAGGTCAAGGAAATCTGGCCACTGTGCGAAACGCACGACATCATCGGTGCGATCCGCCACCCGGATGACGGCTATATCCAGCCCGCTGACTTGACCCAGGCGCTAGCCAAGGGGGCGCGGCAGCGCGGCGCAAAGATCCATCGCAACACGACAGTCACCGGCATCGATCAGAAGGCTAACGGCGAGTGGGTGGTGCACACCGACCAGGGCGATATCACCTGTGAGCACGTGGTGTCCTGCACCGGCAATTTCGCGCGCCAGACCGGGCGGATGGTCGGTCTCGACATCCCCGTCATCCCGGTCGAACACCAGTATTTCGTCACCGAGCAGCACCCGCTGATCATGGAGCGCCGGGCGCAGGGCCTGCCCGAGATGGGCGTGCTGCGCGAGAGCGATTCCTCCTGGTACATGCGCGAAGAAGCTGGTGGCCTGCTGCTCGGCCCCTACGAGGTCGGTGCGCCCGCCTGCTATGTCGACGGCCCGGCAGCCAACAGCGAATATGAGCTGTTCCCCGACGACCTAGACCGGCTTATGCCGCATATCGAGAGCGCGATCGAGCGCGTGCCCGCCTTTGGCGAGGTCGGGGTCAAGAAGGTCTACAACGGCGCGATCGCCTACACGCCCGACGGTTCGCCGATCATCGGCCCGGCGTGGGACCGCAAGAACTTTTGGCTCAACGAGGGCCACAGCTTCGGGATCACTGCTGCCGGCGGTGCCGGATGGCAGCTGGCGCACTGGATCGTCGACGGCGAGCCGACCATCGACATGATGGGCGTCGATCCGCGCCGCTTCGGGGGTTATGCGGGCGAGGGCTACCTCATCGAGAAGAATGAGGAGGCCTATGCCAAGGTCTTCACAGTCCACTACCCGGATGAGGAGCGCGAGGCCGCGCGGGGCGTGCGCCGCACGCCATGCTACGACCGGATGAAGGATCTGGGCGCGGTGTTCGGCAATGTTTTCGGCTGGGAGCGGCCCAACTGGTTTGCGCCGCAAGGCTACGAGCTGTCCGATGCTGATCTCGATCGGCCCAATGTCCTGCTCAACCACAACCACCCGGTTGTCGAAGGCGAACCGATCCGCGAGAAGTGGTCGTTCCGCCGTTCGAACTATTTCGAGCATGTTGGTAACGAGGTGAAGCATGTCACCAGCAAGGTCGGCATCCAGGACATGTCGCCCTTCGCCAAGTGCCGCATTGCCGGCCCTGGAGCGGAAGAGTGGCTGGGCGGGTTGCTGACCAACTTCGTTCCGAAGACCGTCGGGCGCCTGTGCCTGAGCTATCTGCTCACCAGCGAGGGCGGCGTGCGCAGCGAGTTCACCGTCTACAAGACCGGCCCGCAAGAGTTCTATCTGGTCTCCGCAGGGGCCTACGAGCGGCACGATCACGATTATCTCAAGAAGGCGATGCCAACCGATGGCTCGGTCACCTATGAGAGGTTGACCACCGCGATGGGCGTGCTGGTGCTAGCCGGTCCGCATGCCCGCGATGTGCTGTCCAAGGTCACCCGCGCCGATCTGTCCAACGAGGGCTTTCCGTGGCTGACCGGTCAAAAGATCAGCATCGGTGCCGCTCCTGTCGACGCGCTTCGGGTTAATTTCATCGGCGAATTGGGTTGGGAGATCCACCACCCGATCGAGATGCAGAACTACATCTTCGACAAGCTGATGGAGGCCGGGGCCGAATACGACATCAAGCCCTTCGGCATCCGGGCGATGACGCTGATGGCGATGGAGAAAAGCTACAAGCTGATCCCGCGCGAGCTTTCGATCGAATATTCAGCGCATGAGAGCGGTCTCGATCGCTTCATTTCGAAGAAGAAGGAGTACTTCCATGGTCGCGACCGCCTGCTCGAACGGCAGGAGGCAGGGCTCAATTGGCAGTTCGTCACGATGGAAGTGGTGGGCGTGACCAACGCTGACGCGCGCGGATCGGAAGCGATCTATCTTGGCGAAGAGCTCGTCGGGCGCGTCACCTCGGGTGGATACGGCTGGCGCGTGAGCAAAAGCTTGGCACTCGCGATGGTGCGCCCTGAGCACGCCGCCGAGGGGGCCGAGCTCGAGATCTCGATCCTCGGCAACCGCCACAAGGCCGTGATCATTCCCGACAGTCCCTTCGATCCGGAGAATGAGGCGCTGAGGGCGTAATCGGATGACCCCATTCAATGCCTTGAACCTGTTTGCCAAGGCGCTCGGCCACCACAAGTCGTGGCCCGAGCAGTGGCCCGACGCTGCGCCCAAGCAGAGCTACGACGTCGTTATCGTCGGCGCAGGCGGACATGGGCTTGGCGCGGCCTATTATCTCGCCAAGAAGCACGGCATCACCAATGTCGCTGTGATTGAGAAGGGCTGGCTGGGCGGCGGCAACACCGGGCGCAACACCACCATCATCCGTTCGAACTATCTCTATGACGAAAGTGCCCATCTCTACGATCATGCGCTGAAGTTGTGGGACGGGCTGAGCCAGGAGCTCAACTACAACGTCATGTATTCCAAGCGCGGGGTGATGATGCTCGCGCACAATGTCCACGATGTGCAGAGCTTCAAGCGGCACATCCACGCCAACCGCCTCAATGGTGTCGATAATGAATGGCTGACGCCGCAAGAGGCGAAGGAATATTGCCCGCCGCTCTCGATCGATCCGGGGGCACGCTATCCGGTGCTGGGGGCGGCGCTACAACGGCGTGGTGGAACGGCGAGGCATGACAGTGTGGCCTGGGGCTATGCCCGGGCCGCCGCCGCGCTCGGAGTCGACATCATCCAGAACTGCGCAGTGACTGGCATCCGTCGGGGGGCGGATGGCGCGGTCGAAGGCGTCGAGACCGAGCGCGGCTTTATCGGTGCGAAGAAGATCGGCGTCTCGGCAGCAGGTAACAGCTCGCTGATCATGAAGATGGCCGGGCTCGACTTTCCGCTGGAGAGTTTCCCGCTGCAGGCGCTCGTCAGCGAGCCGGTCAAGCCGGTTTTCCCCTGCGTGGTCATGTCGAACACGGTCCACGCCTATATGAGCCAGTCGGACAAGGGCGAGCTGGTGATCGGCGCGGGTACCGACCAATACGTCAGCTATTCGCAGCGCGGCGCCTCGCACATCATCGAGCACAATATCGCCGCGATCTGCGAGATATTTCCGATCTTCCGCCGGATGCGGATGCTGCGCAGTTGGGCAGGCACGGTGGACGTCACGCCCGACCGCTCGGCGATCCTCGGCAAGACGCCAGTGAAGGGGCTCTACGTCAATTGCGGCTGGGGGACAGGCGGCTTCAAGGCCACTCCAGGCGCTGCGGACCTGCTCGCCTGGACCATCGCCAAGGACGAACCGCACCCGATCAACGCGCCTTTCACGCTCGAACGGTTCCGCAACGGGCGCCTGATCGACGAGGCCGCGGCCGCTGCGGTGGCGCACTGAGATGCTGCTGATCCGCTGCCCCTATTGCGGACATGATCTGCCAGAGGTCGAATTCACCTATGCCGGCGAGGCGCATATCGCGCGCCCGCTTGATCCTTCGGCGCTCTCGGATGAGGAGTGGGAGAAATACCTCTTCATCCGCAATAATCCGCGCGGTCGCCATCATGAACGCTGGCGGCACAGCTTCGGCTGTGGACGCTTCTTCAACGCGGTACGCGACACCGCCAGCGACAAGTTCGAGGTGACCTACAAGGCCGGGGAGCCACGCAAGTGAGCGGCTGGCGCGTCGAGGGGCTGGGGCGGGTAGACCGTTCGCGTCTGGTCGAATTCCAGTGGGATGGCAGGGCACGCCACGGCTTTGCGGGCGACACGCTGGCGAGCGCGTTGCTGGGCGATGGCGAGATGCTGTTCGGCCGCAGCTTCAAATATCATCGTCCACGCGGCGTAATGTCGGCGGGCACCGAGGAGGCGAACGCGCTGGTCTCGGTCGATCGCGGGCCGGGTCGCTTCACGCCGAACCTGCGCGCGACCGGGGTGGAAATCTACCACGGTCTCGACGCGCGCAGCCAGAATCGGTGGCCATCGCTCAAGACCGATCTCGGTGCGATCAACGACCGGCTGGGGCGGTTCTTCCCGGCGGGTTTCTACAACAAGACGTTCATGTGGCCGCGCAGCTTCTGGGAGAAGCTCTACGAGCCCGCGATCCGCAATATGGCGGGGCTGGGCGATGCGCCTGAACTGCCCGATCCCGACGACTACACCGCCGCCTATCTCCACTGCGAGGTGCTGGTGGTCGGGGGAGGCGCTGCGGGCATCGAAGCGGCGCTGGCAGCGGCCAATTCCGGCGGCCGCGTCGTGCTGGTCGACGAGCAGGACGAGCTTGGCGGCGGTGCGCTCAGCGATCCGGCACAATGGGATTCGCTGGCAGCCGCGGTGAGGAAACTTCACGCTGCGTCCAATGTCCAACTGCTGACGCGCACGACCGCGCTCGGCTATTACCACGATAATTTCATCACTGCGGTTGAGCGGCTGACCGATCACCTTGCCGACGCAGGCAAGGGACCGCGCGAGAAGCTGTGGCGTATCCGCGCTGGCGAAGTGGTGCTCGCGCAGGGCGCGATTGAGAGGCCCTTGGTTTTCGAAGGCAATGACACGCCCGGCGTGATGCTGGCCTCCGCAGCGAGGACCTATCTCCATCGCTACGGCGTTGCCGTGGGGCGTAAAGTAGCGCTGATGGCCTGCCACGACAGCGGCTGGCATGACGTTTTCGCGCTGCACGATGCAGGCGTCGGCATCGCGGCGATTGTCGACTGCCGGGACCGAGTGTCGGAGCCATTGATGGCGATGGCCGAAGATCGCGGGATCGGGGTCCATCTCGCCTCGAGCGTAATGGATGTTTCGGGTCGGCACGCGGTCAGTGCGATTGAAGTCGCGCCGAATTTGGGCGGGAAGAAATTGAGTATCGCTTGTGACACGCTGCTGATGGCGGGTGGCTGGACTCCGAGCATTCACCTGTGGTCGCATTCGAAGGGCTCGATCCGCTGGGACGAGAACTGGGGAGCATACCTGCCCGACAAGCCGCACGAAAAGGTTCGCTGCGTCGGTGCCTGCAGCGGCGACTGGGATTTCGGCGGCGGGATCAATATCGATCGGCTCCCGACGCCGAGGGATCCCGCGACGATCAAGGCGTTCGTCGATTTCCAGAATGACGTGACCGCCAAGGACATCGACCTGGCTGTGCGCGAGGGTTTCAAGTCGATCGAACATATCAAGCGCTACACCACCACCGGCATGGCGACCGATCAGGGTAAAACGAGCAATCTCAACGGCTTGCAGCTTGCCTCGACCGCGCTCAGCCGTCCGATCCCACAGATCGGCCTGACGACCTTCCGCCCGCCCTATACGCCGCAGACCTTCGGCGCGATGGCGGGTCATGCGAAGGACGCGCTGTTCCAGCCGACGCGCAAGACCAATATCGACAGCTGGGCGGAAGAGCACGGCGCAGTGTTCGAGCCGGTCGCCCAGTGGCGCCGCGCGCGCTACTTCCCGCAACCCGGCGAGGACATGCATGCCGCGGTCAACCGCGAGTGCCTGGCGGTCAGAAACGGCGTCGGCATCTTCGATGCCTCGACGCTGGGCAAGATCGAGGTCGTCGGGCCGGATGCGGCGGAATTCCTCAACCGCATGTACACCAACCCGTGGAAGATGCTGGAGCCGGGGCGCTGCCGTTATGGCCTGCTGCTCAAGGAAGACGGCTTCATCACCGACGACGGCGTGTCGGCGCGGCTGTCTGACGACCGCTTCCACCTCACCACGACCACCGGCGGTGCGCCGCGCGTACTCAACATGATGGAGGACTACCTCCAGACCGAGTGGCCCGATCTCGACGTCTGGCTGACCAGCACGACCGAGCAATGGGCGGTCATCGCGCTGCAAGGCCCCAAGGCGCGCGAGGTCATTGCGCCCTTTGTCGAAGGCATCGACCTCGCGCCCGAGGCTTTCCCGCACATGGCTGTGCGCGAGGGAACGATCTGCGGCGTGCCGACGCGCCTGTTCCGCGTCAGCTTCACCGGTGAACTGGGCTTCGAAATCAATGTGCCGGCCGCCTTTGGCCGCGCCGTATGGGAGGCGCTGTTCGAAGCGGGGCAGGAGCACGGGATTACGCCCTACGGCACCGAGACCATGCACGTGCTGCGCGCAGAGAAGGGCTACATCATCGTCGGGCAGGACACCGACGGTACGATCACGCCGATGGACGCCGGGCTCGACTGGGCGATCGGCAAGAAAAAGCTCGATTTCGTTGGCAAGCGCTCACTAGCGCGGCCGGACATCGTGGCCGAGGGCCGCAAGCAGCTCGTCGGTCTGCTGACCGAAGACCCCAGCGAAGTGCTGGAGGAGGGAGCACAGATCGTCGCCGATCCGCGGCAGCCCGTGCCGATGACCATGCTCGGCCATGTCACCTCGAGCTACTGGAGCGCGACGCTCGGCCGTTCGATCGCGATTGCCATGGTCGCCGGTGGGCATGACCGGATGGGCGAAATCCTCCACGTTCCCATGCCGGATCGGACCATCGCGGCCAAGGTGACCGGCATGGTGTTCTACGACGAGAAGGGGGAACGGCTCGATGGCTGAAGCGCTTCGCCGGACCGAACCCGTGCCCGCCTCGCCGGTTGAATTCGTTGGCGCGAGGGTCGCGCTCGAGCCGCCGATGGCGCGCTATTCGCTACGCGCTAGAGAGGCCGACCTGCTCGACCGCGTGATCGGCGGAGGGCTGCCGCGCGCGATCGGATCGACCAGCGACGGTATTATCTGCCTCGGTCCCGACGAATGGCTGATGCGCGTCCCGATGGGCACCGCTGCACCCGGTCGCCCGGGCGAAGCGGTAAGCGTGGTCGACGTCTCGGAACGCCAGGTTGCAATAGCGGTAGAGGGGGCACGCGCGGTCGAGGTCTTGAGGGGGGGAAACCCGCTGGATCTCGAGAACTTTCCCGTCGGAAGCGGAAAGCGAACGATCTTCGAAGGGGTCGAGATCGTGCTGATCCGCGAAAGCGAAACACGCTTCGTGGTCGAGGTTTGGCGCAGCTTTGCGGAATTCGTCTGGGGCGTGCTGGTGAAATCGGCCTCGGAATTGTAGATTGCTGATCAAGTGCGGGACGCAGGTTCGCGGTCCGTGCAAGGCATTGAGAGGTGTCGCTATGGTGGATGGTGTCGTTCTTGCTGCCGACCCGCAATCGGGCGGTGCCATTCTGAGCCGGGGGGACGCAGAGCGACTCGCCCTGCATCCTATATGGCTGCGCGAAAGGGTGAGCGAGCCCGACGCGCTCGACCCGCTCAATCACCAGCGCCTCTACGAACCCAACGACTTGCCCGACGATCTGCGGGTCATCGAAATCGGTGGCGAGGATAGCTTCACGGTCCAGTTCAGCGATGGCTATAGCGGACACTTCGATCCCTTGCGCCTGTTGGTCGAATGTGGCTGGGAGGACGATCCCGAGCGGACGCCAACGCCGGTCGCCTGGACGAATGCCAGCGGCGAGATTCCCTCCGCCCATTTCGATGAGATCGATGGCGCGGACGGTATGCGGACCTTGCTGGAAGGATTCTTCACCCGCGGCTTTTGCATCATTCGCGGCACGCCGCACGAAGCCGGAGATCTTGACGCACTGGCGCAGCGCTTCGGCTATATCCGCGAGACTAACTGGGGTCGGCTTTTTGACGTTTACAGCAAGCCGGTGGCGACCGATCTCGCCTACACCGGCCTTGCGCTCGCGGCGCATACCGACAACCCCTATCGCTTTCCCGTTCCGGGCATCCAGTTCCTGCACTGCCTCGAAAACAGCGTTGCGGGAGGCTTCTCGACCGTGGTCGACGGGCTGGCGCTGGTTGAACGGATCGCCGAGATCGCGCCTGACGAGGCACGCGCGCTCGAAGAGCTGCCTGTGCGGTTCCGCTACGATACTTCGAGCTGCATCGTCGAGGATGCCAGCCCGCTGGTTGAGCGCGACAATCTCGGCAGGCTGATCGGCCTGCGCCTGAGCTCGCGCCTCGATTACGTATTGCCCGCTGCACCCGAACAACTCGACCTGTTCTATGCCGGGCGGCGGCGGCTCCAGCGCATGGCCAATGATCCGCAATTCCAGTTGAGCTTCCCGTTCGAACCGGGTCTGCTGCTGATGATGGACAACCGCCGTACGCTGCATGGGCGCACGGCCTTCGACGGGACCAGTGGCAAGCGGCACCTGCAGGGGTGCTATATCGACCATGACGGGCCGCGCAGCCTGTGGCGCACGCTGATGCGCGACGGCGTGGCAAGCCTCGGCCGGGAAGCGGCATGAGCGCGACGGACAAGGTCTCTTTCACCCGCATGGATGCAGGCACGCGCGAAGATTACGCGCTGATCGAGGAGCATGAGGCTGCTTATAAGGCGGATCTGCCCCGACGGCTGATGGAGCGGCTGCGCGCTATGGGGGAAGGGCTGTCGGGCTACCAGGTCTCGCGCCTTGAGCACTCGCTCCAGACCGCCACCCGCGCACGGCGGGAAGGGGCGGATGCCGACTGGGTGGTCGCCGCGCTGCTGCATGATCTGGGTGACGAGCTTGCACCGCAGAACCACGACACGCTCGCCGCTTCGATCATCGCCCCCTATGTGCGCGAGGAATGCACCTGGGCGGTGCGTCACCACGGCATCTTCCAGTTCAAATATTACGGCGACAAGGTCGGGCTCGATCCTGACGCGCGCGAGAAATATCGCGCCAATCCGCACTACGCGGCGACGGTTCATTTCTGCGAGGCGTGGGATCAGACCAGTTTCGATCCCGCCTATGCCAGCGATGATCCGGAGAGTTTTGCGCCGGAACTCGAACAGGTGTTCTTGCGACCGGCATGGGACGAGGCCTATCTGCGACCGGGTTTTGTGACGCAGTTTGCCTGATCGCGGCCGCCGGGCCGCCGAAGCGCTGCCGAAAGGTATGTGATGGTCCGCATATTTCTCGCTCTGGGCTCGCTGTTCGCTTCCTCGGCGATTCTGCTGGCTGGCGGCGCGCTGCAAAATACTTTGGTGTCGATCCGCGCCAATATCGAAGGCTTCCCGCTGCAGGCGATCGGCGTGGTCATGGCGGGTTACTACGCCGGCTTCATCCTCGGCTGCCTGATGACGCCGGAGATGGTTCGCCGGGTCGGCCACATCCGGGTCTTCGCCGCGCTCGCCGCCATTGCGGCTGCCTCCAGCCTGATTTTCGCGATCGAACCCTCGACCTGGCTCTGGACAGGTTTGCGGGTCGTCGTCGGCTTCAGTTTCGCCGGTCTCTACATGCTGATCGAAAGCTGGATCAACGAACGCTCGACCAACGCCAACCGCGGGCAGGTACTGGCGATCTACCGGATCATCGACTTCGCCGCGATGACGGTGGGGCAATATCTGCTGTTGCTTGCCGATCCAGCCGGTTTCGTCCTGTTCTCGCTCGTCGCCGTGCTCATCGCGCTGGCCATCGTGCCGGTCGCGCTGACCCGGATCGAGCATCCGTCACCGCCGCGGGAGGCGAAGCTCAACCTCAGGCGGTTGTGGTCGGTCTCGCCGCTGGCAGTGGCGGGCTGTTTCGCTGTCGGGCTGACCAATGGCGCCTTCTGGTCGATCGGGCCAATCTACGTCCAGCAGATGGGGTATGGCGCGGCGATGGTCGCCAGCTTCATGAGCGCGGCGATCCTTGCCGGTGCGGCCGCGCAATACCCGCTCGGCCTGATGTCAGACGTGGTCGACCGTCGGCTGATCTTGATCCTCGCGGCGCTGGGGGCGGCGATCGCGGGAGCGGTGCTGATGGCGACGGGTGCGCTGTCGGAATACGCCATGCTGGCCGGGGCGGCAGCCTATGGCGTGTTTGCCATGGCGATCTTCGGCCTAGCCGCCGCACATGCCAACGATCATGCGGAGCCGGAGGATTTCGTCGCCGTCAGTGGCGGCCTGCTGCTCGTCTATGGCCTCGGTTCGGTGGCTGGGCCGCTGGTGTCGCCATGGATCATGACCTCATTCGGACCGTCCGCATTGTTCGGCTACACTGGCGCCATGCATGCCGCCTTGGTCCTGTTCGGCATCTATCGCACCATCCGGCGCCGCAACGTGCCTGCGGCCGAGCAGGAAGATTTCGTGGTGGCGCGCCCGACCACGCCGGCAGTGTTCGAATTCGATCCGCGGAGCACAGACTAGCTTGTCTCTTCGCTAAGCGGCAGCCGTGCCTTGACCGGCGATTGCCGTTCGGCGCTCGGCGTATTTCCGAAGGCCTCGCGGTAGCACTTGGTAAAGTGCGCTGGCGAAGCGAAACCGGTCGCCAGCGCAACCTGCACCACCGGCAGCGCGGTATGCCCCAGCAGGTGGCGCGCGCGGGCGAGGCGCAGGCCGAGATAATAGCGAGAAGGCGTCTTCTGGAAATGCATCCGGAACAGCCGCTCCATCTGCCGCGGGGACAATCCGGCACCATCCGCGATCTGGTCGACCGACACTGGCAGTTCGATCGCCTCCTCCATCAGCGCGATGGCCTGGAGCAGTTTGGGATGGCGCACTCCTGTGCGCTCGAGGATCGAGAGCCGCTGCGGTTCGTGCGCCTCACGCGCGAAGTGATGGACCATCAGCTCGGCAACTCCGGTCGCCAGCTCGCGCCCATGGTCGAGCGCGATGAAGTGGATCATCATGTCGAGCGGGGCGGTTCCGCCCGAACAGGTGATCCGGTCGCGGTCGATCTCGTAGAGCCGTGAGGTGATTTCCAGCTCGGGGAAGTTTTCGGAGAAGCTGACCAGGTCTTCCCAATGGACGGTACAGCGATAGCCGTCGAGCAGGCCGGCCTTGGCGAGGATGATACTACCGGTGCACACGCCGCCCAGCGCTTCGCAGCGCCGGGCTTGCAGCCGCATCGCGGCGAGCAAATCGGGCCGCGCATGGGCGAGCGGTGAAAGCCCCGCACAGAGCAACAGGATTCCGCCTGCAGCGATGTCGACAAGTTTGCGGTCGGCCATCACCCGCACGCCGTTGCTGGCCATCACGTCATTGCCGTCGAGCGTAGCGACGTTCCACGAATAGAGTGTCTTTCCCGACACACGGTTGGCCGCGCGCAACGGCTCGATAGCCGCTGTAAATGCGATCATCGAGAACTCCGGTACGAGCAGGAATGTGAAGTTTTTCGGTGCCGCCGTGGCGACGCCGTTTGCGCCGTTCGCTGCAGGTGCCGCGTTCGCCATTCTCCCCTCCGGTCGCCCCCTGTCAGCCCATGCAGATTGCATGACTGAAGTGTCGCATTTGTAGCATCCGATGTCGCATCCGGAATAGACAGATTCGGCGCTCGGTCTCATTTTCCCAGCACTCCCGGGACAGGGGGATTCCCGGGCGGCGCAGTGCCGTCCCGGTCGCTCAGGAGAGGATGCGGCCAATGAGTGACGAAGAAGACATCATCCTGCGCGATCTGAACGATGAAGATCTCGTCGAACAGATGAAGGACGACCTTTACGACGGCTTGGCCGACGAGGTCCATGAAGGTACGCAGATTCTGCTCGAACGCGGGTGGGATGCCAACCAGGTGTTGAGCGAGGCACTCGTCGAAGGGATGCGGATTGTCGGGATCGACTTCCGCGATGGCATCCTGTTCGTGCCCGAAGTGCTGCAATGCGCGGGCGCGATGAAGTCGGGCATGGAACTGCTGCGCCCGATCCTCGCCGCCAGCGACAACAAGGCGAGCCTCGGCAAATATGTCATCGGCACGGTCAAGGGAGACATCCACGACATCGGCAAGAACCTCGTCGGCATGATGCTCGAAGGCGCCGGGTTCGAAGTGATCGACCTCGGCATCAACAACCCGGTCGAGAATTACCTCGCCGCGATCGACGAGCACCAGCCCGCGATCCTCGGCATGTCGGCGCTGCTCACCACCACCATGCCCTACATGGGCGTGGTGATCGAAGAGCTCGACAAGCGCGGGATCATGAAAGAACTGCCGGTGATGGTCGGCGGCGCGCCGCTCAACCAGGAATTCGCTGATGCGATCGGGGCCACGCAATACGGTCGCGACGCGGCGATGAGCGCAGAGCTCGCCCGCGCACTGGTCGGGCAGAACCGCTGATGGGCAGCGCCGCTCGCCGGTCGGGCGGACGGCAGTCGCGACTGGCACGACGCGCCAAGCCGCAGGGCGAGGCGGGTGCTGTCGGGGCGAGCCTGGCGACCACCAAGCGAAATCCCGATGGCCCGGCACTGATCCTGGCCTGCGGTGCACTCGCTAACGAGATCATCGCACTGCGCAAGCAGTTGGGGATCGGCGAGGACGCGCTGGTCCTCCATTGCCTCCCAGCCGAACTGCACAATCGCCCGGCGCAGATCGCGCCGCGCGTCGACGAGTATCTCGCGGACCACCGCGAGAAGTATTCGCAGGTGCTGATCGGGTACGGCGACTGTGGGACCGGCGGCGCCCTCGATGCCGTGCTCGAGCGCCACGATGCCGAGAGACTGCCGCACGCGCACTGCTATGAGTTTTACGCCACCAGCCCGGTCTTCGAGGAGATCACCGATGCTGAAGTAGGCAGTTTCTTCGTCACCGATTTCCTGGTGAAGCATTTCGATCGGCTGATCTGGCAGGGGCTTGCGCTCGACCGCCATCCTGAAATGCTCGAGAGCTTGTTCGGCAATTATCGCGACCTCGTCTATCTCGCGCAAACCGACACGCCGCTGCTGCGCATCAAGGCGCAAGAAGCGGCCCAGCGGCTTGGGCTGAACTACGTGTTCCGCGATGTCGGCTATGGCGACCTCGCCTCCGCCATCGCTGCCATGTCGGTCGCTCCCGGGGCGCAGGCCCATGTATAGCGTCCGCCTCTGGTCGGTGCGCCACTCGCGCGGGCTCGAGCGCGCCTACCTCACGATCAACCCGGCAATCGTCTCGCTGCTGCGCGGCGTGACCAAGGTCTTTGGTCGCAGCCTCGACCGCCCGATCACTGCGGTCGAGCGGGCCGGCAAGGAGTTATTCTTCGACTGCAAGATGTGTGGCAATTGCGTGCTGTCGAGCACCGGCATGTCCTGCCCCATGAACTGTCCCAAGACGATCCGCAACGGGCCTTGCGGCGGGGTGCGCGAGAACGGCATGTGCGAGGTCAAGCCCGAGATGCGCTGTGTCTGGCACGCCGCTTGGGACGGCGCGAGCCGCATGCGCGAAGGCAGCGCGGCGATCCACGAGGTCCAGTTCGCCGTCGACCAGCGCAACAAGGGCAAATCCTCGTGGCTAAGACTCGCGCGCGATGACTGACGAGTTCGCCTTCGACGAGTTCGGTGCCAATCCTGGCGATCCGCTGCCGATGCGCGACGGGCACAGCTCGCACGGCCGCTTCGAGCGGGTGCTGCGTGCAGGCCACTTCGCCGTTACTACCGAAATCGCGCCGCCCGACAGCGCCGACCCCGACGAGGTGCTCAACCGCGCCGCACTGTTCGACGGCTATGTCGACGCGATCAACGCGACCGACGGCTCGGGCGCCAATTGTCACATGTCGAGCCTGGGCGTTTGCGCGCTGCTGACGAGGGTCGGTTATTCGCCGATCATCCAGATGTCGTGCCGCGACCGCAATCGTATCGCCATGCAGGGCGACGTGCTCGGCGCCGCCGCGCTGGGCGTATGTTCGGTGCTGTGCCTGTCGGGCGACGACGTAAGCGTGGGCGATCATCCTGAGGCCAAGCCGGTGTTCGATCTCGACAGCGTATCGCTGCTTCAGACGATCCGCACCTTGCGCGACGAGGGGCAGTTCCTGTCAGGCCGCAAACTCGATGAAGGCCCGCGCCTGCTCCTTGGCGCCTCGATCAACCCCTTTGCTCCACCGATTCACAACCGGGTCGATCAGTTCGCCAAGAAGGTCGCGGCCGGCGCGCAATTCGTCCAGTCGCAATATTGCTTCGACCTCGAGATGGCGCGCGACTTCATGAAGCGCGCGGTCGACATGGGGCTGACCGAGCGGTGCTTCGTCCTGATGGGCGTGGGCGTGCTGGCCAGTGCCAAGACCGCGATGTGGCTGCGCACCGCCATTCCCGGCGTGCATATCCCGGACGGGGTCGTTCGACGCCTCGAACAGGCCGAGAAGCCAAAGGAAGAAGGCCGCGCCATCGCGATCGAGCTGATGCAGCAGTTGGCCGAGGTCGAGGGGATCAGCGGCATTCACCTGATGGCCTACAAGCAGGAGCAATTCGTGGGCGAGATCGTCACCCGCTCCGGCGTGCTCGGCGACCGCAAGCCATGGGGCCTCGCGCGCGCCGAGGATGCGCTCCACGCAAGTATCGAACACCAATTCCAGGCGGCTCAAGGATAAGGACCACGCCCGCATGTCACGAACCGTACTCAGTTCCGCCACCAAGGAAGTCATTATTGGCTTCGACCAGCCTTTCGTCATGATCGGCGAGCGCATCAACCCGACCGGGCGCAAGCTGCTCGCCGCCGAAATGAAGGAAGGCGATTATTCGCGGGTGCAGGCCGATGCGCTGGCGCAGGTCGAGGCGGGCGCGCAGATGCTCGACGTCAACGCCGGCATCCCGCTGGCGGACGAGCCGAAGATCCTCGCCGAAGTGGTCCAGCTGGTGCAATCAGTGACCGACGTTCCGCTGTGCATCGATAGCTCGATCATCGAGGCGCTGGAATCGGGCCTGTCGGTCTATCAGGGCCGCGCTTTGGTCAACTCCACCACCGCCGAGAGCGAGGTGATGGAGCGGGTCCTGCCGCTGGTGAAGAAATACGATGCCGCCGTCGTCGCCATTTCGAACGACGAGACGGGCATTTCGGAAGATCCGGACGAACGTTTCAAGATCGCCAAGCTCATCGTCGAGCGTGCACAGGATCACGGGATCAAGCCGCAAGACGTGGTGGTCGACCCGCTGGTCATGCCGATCGGCGCGATCAATTCCGCCGGGCGCGACGTCTTTCGCCTCGTTCGTCGCCTGCGCGAGGAACTGGGCGTCAACACCACCTGCGGCGCGTCGAACATCGGCTTTGGCCTGCCCAACCGCCACGCAATCAACAATTCGTTTCTCCCCATGCTGCAATGCGCAGGGATGACCAGCGCGATCCTCAACCCGCTGCACGAGGGGCTGGTCCCGGCGATCAAGGCGGCGGATGTGCTCAACGGCAACGACCCCAACTGCGCCAACTGGATCCGTACTTACCGCGAGCCTGCACCAGAGGGTGAAGGCGAGGGCCGCGGCGGGCGTCGCGGCAGTCGCAGGCGTCGTGGCTGACCTGCGGACCGGGCAGTGTCTGTGCGGTAGCGTGACGTACCGCGCCGAAGGCCTGCGCGATATCTGGTACTGCCACTGCCGCCAGTGCCGCCGTGTGACCGGTCATTTCATGGCCGCTTGCCGCACCGGCAAGGACGACCTCGATGCGCATGGCGAGATCCGCTGGTTCAAACACTCCGGCACGTCGGAAATGGGGCGCTGCGCGCGCTGCGGCAGTCCGCTGTTCTGGCGTCAGCCGGAATCGGCGACGATCAGCGTCGTGGCCGGAAGCCTCGACGATACCGATGGCCTCGCCGTGCCCGGGCACATCTTTACCGCCGAGAAGGGCGGATATTACGCGATTGCCGATGGGCTGCAACAATGGGCCGGACAGCCCGAGGGAGGCTGTTGAGGCTCTGATGACGCAGCACAAGGTCATCTTCACGCCTTCGGGCATCCGCGCCACGGCAAGCGGCGACCAAACCGTCTACGACGTTGCGCTGGCGGCCGGGGTCGACCTGCAGTCGATCTGCGGCGGGAAGGGCATGTGCAATCGCTGCCAGGTCGAGGTCGAGCCGGGCAGTCATGCGAAATACGGAATTACCGTCGGCGAAGACGCGCTCTCGGAATGGACGGAGAGCGAACAGCGTGGGGTGGACAAGGGCAGGTTGCCGCCTGGCCGCCGCTTGGCCTGTCGTGCGAAAGTGCTGGGCGACGTCGTGGTCGATGTTCCCGCCGATGCGCGCGAGTACGAGACCAGCATTTCCAAGGCTTCGGTCGCCTTCCTGACCGAGCTTGACCCGGCCGTAAAGCTCTACATGCTCGAGCTTCCGCAGCAGGGCCTCGACGACAATCCGTCCGATGCCGAAGCGCTCAGTGCAGCGCTGCGCCAGTTCGGCATCGACGCGGCTCCCAAGCACCGCACGCTGGTCAAGCTGCAGCCGATCCTGGCGAAGAACGACCGCCGCCTGATCGCTGTGGTGCGCGACGACCGGCAGATCATCGACATCTGGCCGCCGGAAATGTTCCATGTCTACGGCGCGGCGATCGATATCGGATCGACCTCGATCGCGCTCTATGTTTACGACCTTTCGCAAGGCGAGCTCGCCTACGAAGCCAGCGCGATGAATCCGCAGATCCGCTTCGGCGAGGATCTGATGAGCCGCGTGTCCTATTGCATGCTCAACAAGGGCGGCGAGGAGAAGCTCACGCAGGCGGTGCGCGAGCAGGTCGCCGCGATGCTCGAACAGGCGCGGGTCACTCTCAATCTCGGCCACAACCAGATCCTTGAGGTTGTCGCGGTGGGCAATCCGATCATGCACCACCTTTTCCTTGGCATATCGCCGGTCGAACTTGGTCAAGCGCCATTCACGCTCGCGGTGAAGGACCTGTTTGAGGTTCCCGCGCGGCTGCTCGATCTTGGTCTTTCGGAAAGTGCACGGGTGACCATGCTTCCCCTGGTTGGCGGGCACGTCGGCGCGGACACCACCGGCGCTTATCTCACCCAGATCGACGCGATGGAGGGACGCAGCGTCCTGCTCGTCGATATCGGCACCAATGCCGAAATCGTGCTGAGCCACGGCGGCAAGGTCGCGGCGGCATCCTCGCCCACCGGTCCGGCCTTCGAAGGGGCGGAAATCAGCGCCGGCGTGCGCGCGAGCAAGGGCGCGATCGAACGCGTGCGGATCGACCCCGCTACGGGCGAGAGCAAGGTGCGTATCATTGGCCACGACGGCTGGCTGTCGGACAGCGACGGCTCTGCACTGCCGCACCGGATCAGCGGCATCTGCGGTTCGGGCATTTTCGAAGTCATGGTCGAGCTGGCCGATGCGGGCTTTATCGATCGCGGCGGCTTGTTCCGTCCCGAATCCTGCCCGGCGCGTTTCGTGGAGGACGGCAAGAGCTGGAAATTCCTCCTCGTCGACCAGCCCGGCGCGCAGATCTGGATCAAGCAGACCGACATTCGCAGCGTGCAGTTGGCCAAGGCCGCGCTGGCGGCAGGCGTACGCCTGCTAACCGATCATCTCGGGTGCGAGAGCTTCGACGAAGTGCTGCTGGCCGGTGCCTTCGGCAATCATCTCGACGCCGAATATGTTGCGCGGATCGGGATCATCCCGGGCGCCGAGGCGGCGCAGATCCGCTCGATCGGCAATGCCGCAGGGATGGGCGCCGCCATGGCGATGTTCAACCGCGCCGAACAGCACAAGCTGGTCGAGGCGGTCCGCCTGATCGAGAAGGTCGAAACCGCGACCGAACCCAAGTTCCAGGACTATTTCGTCGAGGCGATGGCTTTTCCCACCGCGCCGCAGACGAGCGATGACAACCAGCAGGGGCGGGGCCGCCGGCGCCGCTCGCGCGACAGGACAGCATAGGAAGGACGAGTACAATGGCGAGAGAAGGACGTTCCGGGGGCCGTCGCGGCCGGGCCGCAGCCAATGCTGCCGAGGCAACGCCGCGCGCGCCCTATATCAAGCGCAACATCCCGCCCTACGAGGTACTCGGCGATGCCGATCTCGCCAAGATCGAAGAGAATGCCGAGACGATCCTTTCCGAGATCGGGATCGACATCAAGGACGACCCCGAGACTATCGAGATTTTCGTCAAGGCGGGCGCCACTGCCGACGGCGAACGCGTGCGCTTTCCACGCGGAATGTGCCGCGGACTGATCCAGGCGACCGCACCGCGTCAGTTCACGCAATATGCGCGCAATCCGGCCAACAATGTCGAGATCGGCGGCAACAACACCGTGCTGGTCCCGGCCTATGGCTCGCCCTTCGTCTATTCGCGCGAAGGCGGCCGCCGCTATGCTACGATTGAGGACTTCCGTAATTTCGTGAAGCTGGCCTACATGGCCGACAGCCTGCACCATTCGGGCGGCACGATCTGCGAGCCTGTCGACCTGCCGGTGAACAAGCGCCATTTCGACATGGTCTACAGCCACATCAAATATAGCGACAAGGCCTTCATGGGCTCTGTCACGCATCCGAGCCGCGCCGAGGATTCGGTCGCGATGGCCAAGATCGTGTTCGGCGACGACTTCGTCGAGAACAATTGTGTGCTGATCAACCTCATCAACGCCAATTCGCCGATGACCTTCGACGACACCATGCTCGGTTCGCTCAAGGTCTATGCACGGCACAACCAGGCGGTGATGGTCAGCCCCTTCATCGTCGCGGGCGCGATGAGCCCGGTCACGGTCGCGGCAGTTGCTGCGCAGTCGCTTGCCGAGGGCATGGTCGGCATGTCGCTCGCCCAGCTGGTGCGCCCCGGCGCGCCGGTGATCTACGGCAATTTTGTAAGCTCGATGTCGATGCAGTCGGGCGCGCCGACCTTTGGTTCGCCCGAGGCTTCGTTGGTGATCAACGTCGGCGCTGCGCTGGCGCGGCGTCTCGGCGTGCCGTTCCGCAGTGCGGGCGGTTTCACCGCGTCCAAGGTGCCCGATGCGCAGGCCGCCTATGAAGCAGCCAACACGCTGCAGCAGGGGCTGCTCGCGGGCGTAAACTTCATGCTCCACACCGCCGGCTGGCTCGAGGGCGGGCTTGCCATGGGCTACGAGAAGTTCGTCATGGACTGCGACCAGGCGGCGATGATGGCGGTCTATGCCAATGGCGTCGACATGAGCGAGAACGGGCAGGCGATGGACGCGTTGCGTGAAGTCGGCCCTGGCCAGCATTTCCTTGGTTGCAGCCACACGCAGGCGAACTTCAAGAGCGCCTTCTACCGGTCGACAATTGCCGACAACAACAGCTACGAGCAGTGGGTCGAAGACGGCAAGCTAGATGCCGAGCAGCGCGCCGAGCAGCTCTACAAGCAACTGCTGGCCGACTATGTCGCGCCCGAACTTGACCCAGAGATCGACGCGCGGCTCATCGAGTTCATGGAAACCCGAAAGGCAAGCTTCCCGGATTCGAACATCAGCTAGCGGGATCGGCCTTCGCTTCGGGCGGCACGGTGCATTCGATGCCGTGCCGCAGGCGGATCGTGTCGCGCCAGATCGCCTTCACGACCGCCACCGCCAGCAGCGCGCTTACGAAGCTGAAGGGTAGCGCGCCGATGATCATGGCGGTGCGGATCGCGTCGAGCCCGCCGACCAACAGCAGGCTGCCCACGACCAGCGCGATGGCGACGCCCCAGAACATGATGTGCCTGCGGCCATGGTCGCTGTCGTTGCCGCCCGCATTGATCGTGTTGACCACCAGGATCGCGCTGTCGGCGGACGTAATGACGTAGGTCAGCAGCAGCAGAACCACGAGCACCGAAAAGGCATAGGCGAGGCCTGAGTCCATCAGCGCGGCGATGGTAGCGTAGAGTTGGTCCGACAGCACCGTGCCGACGATATTGCCTTCCCCAGCGCCGCTCAGCACCAGCTCGACCGCCGTCCCGCCGACGAGCGACAGCCAGACAAAGCACATCAGCGCCGGGGCGATCACCACGCCGAGGATGTATTCGCGCACGGTTCGCCCCTTGGAAACGCGCGCAATGAACATGCCGACGAAGGGAGCAAAGGCGATCCACCAGGCCCAGTAGAACACGGTCCAGTCGAGTTGCCACTGCGCGATCCCATCGCCGATCGTGGTTCCGTCGGGCGCATTGGTGATGAATGAGAGTGCGGGCAGGGCGGTGACGTAGTCGAGCAGGCCGCGGGCGAAAATCTCGAGGCTGAACAAAGCCGATCCCGCGATCAGGAAGGCTGCAAACAGGATGAAAGACAGCACGAGATTGAGGTTCGAAAGCCATTTGATCCCTTTACCGACGCCCGAAAGCGCGGAGAGCGTCGAGGCACCTACGATGATCATCAGGGCGAGCACGATGGCGGGTATGGAGGCCGAATTGTCCTTGGCCAGCAGCCAGTCGCCCATGCCGATGCGGTTGAGACCCTGTACGAACTGCTCGACGCCGAGCCCCAGGGTGACGGAGATGCCGAGGATCGTCGCCACCACCGCCACGATGTCGACGGCATGGCCGCTCATCCCGCTCAAGCGATGGCCCAGCAATGGAGCGAGGCCCGAGCGGATCGTCAGCGGCAGACCGCGGCGATAGGCGACATAGCCGATCGCAAGGCCCACCAGCGCGTAGATCGCCCAGGCGGAGAAGCCCCAGTGGAGGAAGGAATAGACATAGGCCGAGCGTACCGCGTTTTCGGTCAGCGCGGTCGCCTCCCCGGCAATGATGACCGGGTTGTTCTGCAGATGCGACAGCGGTTCGCCGGTCGAATAGGTCAGCATGCCGATGCCGAGGCCCGCGCCGAACATCATCGCGAACCAGGAGAAGCGCGAGAACTCGGGGACGTCTCCGGCTCGGCCAAGCCTGAGCTTGCCGGAAGCGGGAAGGGCGGCGAGGATGATGCTCAGCACGAGGAAGCCCCCCACCAGCCACACGTACCAGCCCGAAAACAGCCGGATGATGGTGGTGTTGGCAATGCCCAGCACTTCGCCCGCATTGACCGGGAAGGCGATCGCCCAGACGATCAGCAGCGAAATGATGATCTTCGAAGGGATCGTAACGTGCTTGCTGAATCCCGAGTAGAATCCCCGCTCCGACACTGCGATGGGCAGGTCGGTCAGCGGCGGCGCGATACGCGCGCTGGTCTCATCGGTCATCAGAATCCCTCCCTGTGCCCCGCTAGCGGCGATAATCTTCCAGCACGTCGCCCAGCGCATCCTTGAGCGGATCGAGCCAGGGTTCGAACGGCTTCCAGGCCTCGAGGCCCTTGGTATTGATCGGTTGGCGCACCTGCTCGCTGCTGGCCGTGCGGACGACGCGCTCGGTCTTGTGGAATTGCAGGCAAGCTTCCTCGAATGGCAGGTCGAGGTAGTCGAGGATGCGGCGCACCTGCGCCTCGGTATCGGCAACCACGTCCTCGTACTGCACATGCAGGATCTGGCCCGGCAGCACCTCGTGCCAGTGGCGCATCAGGTGGACGTAATCGTGATAGTAACGCCCCACCTCGTTGAGGCCGTAGGTGAACTCCTGCCCCTCGGCAAACAGCTGCTTGAAGCCCGAGAAACAGCAGGACATCGGCGCGCGGCGGGCGTCGATGATCTTGGCATTGGGCAGGATCAGCTTGATCAGCCCGATATGCCGGAAATTATTCGGCATCTTGTCGATGAAGAAGGGGGCTCCGGCGCGGTGGACCCGCGTGTCCTCGATGAACTTCTCGCCGAACTGGTGCAGTTGCTCGTCGGTCAGCTCGTGCAGGATCTGCGGGTACTGCGACTGATCGGTCACCTGCTTGCGGCGCCGCAGCCGGTGCGCAAGCGAAAGGATATTCGGAAGCTCGAGCGTGCCGTCGACCTGGCTGTGGCTGGCGATGATCTGTTCGAGCAGGGTGGAGCCTGCGCGCGGCAGCCCGACGATGAAGATCGGGTCGGGTGCTGGGAAACCCTTGCCGCCCTGCCGCTCGAACAATTCGGGCGTGCAGACCTCGCGCTGGGCCGCGAATTCCTCGGTCATCTGATCGGCGTCGTAGCGCGACTGCACCCGCTTCAGCTCGTTGCCGCGGCGGTAATATTCGAAGGCCGGCTCGTATTCCTTGCGATCCTCGAAGGCCTTGCCGAGCGAGAAGCAGACCTGCGCCCGCGCGTTGTAGCCCAGCCGGTCACCGGCTTCCTCGCGCTGCATGATCGCCACCTCATCATCGGT
Source organism: Altererythrobacter sp. CAU 1644 (assembly GCF_029623755.1). NCBI lineage: Bacteria > Pseudomonadati > Pseudomonadota > Alphaproteobacteria > Sphingomonadales > Erythrobacteraceae > Altererythrobacter > Altererythrobacter arenosus. The sequence goes on along the minus strand of NZ_CP121106.1, from coordinate 3,075,172 downwards.
GAAGCGATAGGTCTTGAGGTTGGCAAGGCCGAACCAGGCATCGCCATGTTCGGGCATGGAGCGATAGGCGCGGCGATAACTTTCGACCGCATCGTCATGCTTGCCAAAGGTCTTCAGCGCATGCCCCCGGCTGGTCAGCGTGGAAGGATCGCCGGGCTGCTTCTCAAGGACGCGATCGAACAGCTCGAAGGCGCGCTCGAAGCGGTTGTTGTGCATACTCTCGATCGCAAGGTTCGACTGGAACACCGGGTCTTCCGGATTGCTCTCGTAGAGGATCTGCGCCTGTTCGAGCGCCGCTTCGTAATTCTGGCGCTTGCGCAGGATCTGCATGTATTCGAGCCGCGCGGATACGTGCTCGGGCTCGAACGCGACCGCGCTTTCGAGCAGGAACTCGGCGTCCTCCATCACATTGAGGCGGGCGCCGATATCGGCCAGCATCCGCATGGCGTCGACATGCCGGGGGTTGTGCTGGAGGAAGGCGCGGCACATCTCTTCGGCCTTGATCAGGCGCCCTTCGTGGATGTGGTTCATCGCCGCGCGGACCGGCGGCGGGAGCGACTTGAGCCACCGCGCCTGCTCGGCGCATTTGCGCGCTTCTCCCTGGTTGCCGATGCGCTGGAACAGCTCGGCCTGCCGATCCCAACTGGCGATGAGCGAGGGATTGTAGTGGCAGGCCCGGCGATATGCCTCGAGCGCCTGCTCGTATCTACCCGCGTGATAGTGGAGGTGCGCTTCTTCCTGGTGGGCGCGCCCGAATTCCGGGGCGACCGCCTTGATTTCCTCGATCGATCGCAGCGCCGCGTCGGGATTGCCCTGGAAACGCTCGATTACCGCCTTGAGGTACAGCGCGTCGCGCGACCGGGGCTCATCCGAGAGGATTTCGGCCACGATAGTAGACGCTGCGGCGAGATCGCCTGTCTGGACCTGCTTCTGCGCGTCCTTGAGGCGTGTTTCGAGATCGTTTTCCTGGATGGTGCTGTCCGGATTGGCATTGAAAAGAGCGCCCCGGTCGGGCCGGGACGCTCTCGTCATATCATCGGCACTCTTGATCACAAATATCCGGTCGGTTTGCGATCCGGCGCCTAGAAGTCGTAGCCGAGACGAATACCGATCGTGCGCGGTCGTGCCGGGGTCTGGCGCGCCACGTCGAACACGCCGTTCGCCGACAGGATCGCATGCGTATCGAACAGATTGTCTGCGAACAGTTCGGCCTTCCATGTCCCGGTCGAGACACCCGCCGTGAGCGAAACCATCGTCCAGCTGTCGATATCTATCGCGCTGTTGTCGAGGATATCGCTGCGCGAGCCTGCCGAGTGCGTGACCTGCGGCATGATATGTGCCTCCAGCGTATCGGACAGGTCCCATTCGTACCGCGCTCGGATATTGCCCTGGAAGCTCGGCGCAAATGCGAGGTCCGAACCCTCGGTCACATCGCCCGTCGGGATGAGGACGTTGGTGATCTTCGTATCGAGGATCGAGAACGCGCTCGTCACGGTCAGCCCTGGCACTGAATAGGGCGCCCAGACGAGGTCCCCTTCTATGCCGTAGACCCTCGCATCTGCCGCATTGGCAGAGAAGAACAGGTTCGTGATCGTAGGATCGAAAATCGTCGTCTGAAGCCGTTTGATGTCGACGTAGAACGCGTTTCCGTTGAACTGCAGCTGATTACCGGCGAGGTTGGTTTTCCAACCGAATTCATAGTTCGTTACTTCGTCGGTTTCGACCTCGAAGGGCACGGTGAAAGTGCCTGCTGCATTGACGCGTCCGCCCGGCCGGTTGAGCAAGCCAGGGCGGAAACCCTCGGAGTAGGTCAGGTAGAAGAGCAGATCTTCCGTCGGGGTGTAGCTCAAGCTCCCCTTGAAGATATATCCGCTCGTCGAGGCCTTGTCCGGAGCCGCCAGCGCGTTGAAGATCGCGGTTGCCTGCGACAGGCTCAATGCCGGGTCGATCGCCTGGATGTCGGCGATCGATTGGCCCTCGGTGTAGGTAATGTGTCGCGCGGTGTTGCAGGTGCCGCGGAAGGTGAATTGCCCATCGGCATTGTACTGGTCCGAGATATCGGTGCCGAAGGCGTTCGCGTCGGGCTGGAAGCTGTTGCAGAACGATGAGTTCGCGCTTCCTTCCAGATCGACCTCGACATCGTAATAGCGGGCGCCGAATTTGGCCGTCAGCACATCGGGGACGATGTCGAAACTGAGCTCGCCGAACAGGCCCCATTGCTTGTCGGTGCGGCGGACGTCGTTGCGGAAGATCGTCTCCGCAGCGAACGGCCCGTCATCCGAGGTGTAGCCGGTCATGAACGGGAAGTTCGGCGAGAACCCGCCGCCCGATCCGAAGACATTGGCATTCACATTGTTCGGATAGTTGAAGTCATTGCGCTCATCGAGCTGCAGGTCCGAATAGAACCCGCCTGCGGTCAGGCGGATGCGCTTGTCGGCCGGCGTGTTGAAGCGCAGTTCCTGGGTCAGCACCTTGGTATCGGTCACCGAGGCGACATAGAGGTTGGGTGCCTGGCAGGTGCCGAAGGGCACGCCCGCAACCCCGCCGTAGGACGCGTTGTAGACCGGGTAGCTGACCGTCGAATCGCACAGGTAGTACGGCAGGTACTGCCCGATGAAGAGATAGTCGGTGTAGTCGATCCGCTGGGCGGTATCACGCTTGGTATAGGCACCGGTGTAGAGCACTTCGAGCGCCCCGATGCGGCCTTCGACCGTCCAGTTGATGTTGTCGAAATCGTCGTCAATCTCGTCGCGCTCGTAGCGTTGGACGTTGTATTCGCCGAGATCGGGATCTTCGAAGAACACGCCCTCGGAATCGACCCACTGCTTGGCGTAGCCGAGCGTGACGGTCCAGTCGGGCGTCAGTTCGGCCCGCAGGGACGCACGGAAGCCCTTGTAGGACGTGTCGTTGAAGTCGTCTTCGACCAGGGCCGAATTGTCGGCGGCGATGAAGGTCGTATTGGCGCTGTCGATCCCGCCAAGATTGGTTGCATCCGACTGGAAGCCGGCGCGATTGGGGCCGACCACCGTGCCGTTCTCGCGCACTGCGGTGCCGGGGCGGAAGCGCGCCGAATCGCGCAGCGTCTGGGTGCCGGCAACATTGTCGATATAGCCGCCGCGATCGTCATAATAGCCGACGACGCGGAGCGCCGCGATGTCACCCAGGGGCAGATTGATGCCGCCCTCGAGCTTGTAGCTTTCCTCGCCCCCCTTGGTGGTGGAGAGGCTGGCGTTGACGAAACCGGAGGTCTCGCCCAGCCGCGGCTTGTTGGTGATCAGGCGGATCGTACCGGCCTGCGAACTGGCGCCAAACAGGGTGCCCTGCGGCCCGGGAAGCACTTCAATACGCTCGAGGTCGATCGCATAGACGTCGAGGTTGCGGCCCGGCTGCGAGAGCGGCTGCTCGTCGAGATAGAGTGCGACGTTCGGCGCGAGACCGGCCACGCCTGCAGTGGTGAGGTTCGGAGTCGTGGAGGCGACGCCGCGAATATAGATGGTCGACTGGCCAGGGCCGCCGCCGCCGGCGGTGACGTTGGGAAGCTGGACGAGATAGTCGGTGAACTCGTCGATCCCGAGGTTCTCGAGCTCTTCGGTTCCGATCGCCTGGACCGCCACAGGGATGTCCTGGGCATCTTCCGACCGCTTGGTTGCGGTGACGACGATCGTCGGAATGCCGCCTTGCTGCTGCGCGCCTGCCTGCGCGCCTGCATCCTGCGCGAAGGCTGGTACGACACAACAGGTCGCAACGGCCAGGCTCGATGCACCGGTCAACAACTTCTTCATTGGTTACGCCCTCCCCATATTATTCAGGCCTTCACAGAGCACGGGGACGAGACATTGCCGGTGGCGATGCTGAAGTCGTTCCAAGCGCGCGCGGAACCCGCGATGAGCCTTGCCACCAAGCCTAGGCTGAATCTGCGGCACTTCAAACGAGTCGACTGCTAATTGGCTAACCATTAGGGATTCTGATAAAGTTTATCGTGATCAACGCGCTTGCTCAGGGCGGTTGGGACGCGCGAAAATATCGGCGCGTGAATTGCGCAATTGGGGAGAATTGCCAGCTATGAAGCAAGGTAAGCAGCTCGGCAGTTTCGAGTTTCGCACATTGCAGGTGTTCGTGACTACGGCCGAGCAGGGGGGAATGACCCGCGGGGCCGAAGTGCTCGGAATGACGCAGTCGGGCGTGTCCCAGACGATCGCCGCGCTGGAAGAGGCGGTCGGCAAGCAATTGTTCGACCGGACGGTGCGCCCGATCGTGCTGACGAGCGCGGGGCAAGCCCTGCTGTCGCGCGGCAAGAAGATCCTCGCTGACGTCCAGCAGGCCTATCTCGAGGCCGCCGAAGAGGAATACCTGCAGCTCGCCCAGCTCTCGATCACCATGCCGGAAAGTCTCGCCAACGTCCTCGGGCCGCGGCTTTATCATCGGGCTTCGGACATGGCACGATCGTGGCGGATCTCGAACGGGTTGTTTCCCGACCAACAGGCGCGCTTCAATTCCCACGCTGCCGACATCATGATCACCGAGGAATCGCACGTTTCCGGCACCATCGGGGTCGAACGCTATACGATCCTCTCGGAGCCCTATGTCCTTATTTTCCCGAAGGGCTTTCCCATGGAGATGGAACTTGGGGAGCACCTGGCGGGCAGCAACTTCATTCGCTTCTCGATGCGCTCGTCGGTGGGGCGAAAAACCGAGGCGCAGCTCAACCGACTCCAGTTCAAATTCCCCGAGCGGATCGAGTTCGACTCCGTGAGTGGCCACTCGCAGGCCGTCGCCAATGGCGATGGCTGGGGCATCACGACGCCGCTCTGCCTGTTCCAGACCCCGGGAGTGATCGAACGGCTCGAGGTCAAGCCGATAAGCCGGGGGAGCTTCTTCAGGCGGATGACGCTGATCGCCAGGGACGGGATGCTCGGTCCTGCGACCCGCAACATCACTCAGGAATGCCGCGACATTCTGGAGCGCGAGGTCTTCCCCGAACTCTTTGCGGACCTGCCCTGGCTGGAATCGCTGATGAGCGTCGGAGAAGACTGAAAAAGCATTATTTGCGACAGGGATAACATCTCACCTACCATCACGCTCACTGATGTTGTGGATCAGTTTCCTTCCTCAGTTCTGCTAATCCTTGTGCCACCCTACAAATTCACCAGACAGGCCACATCGAAACGCCGCCAGCCCGGCTGGCAACTATGGGGGAGAGCAAGAGCCCATGCCGCAAGAAAACCTGCCGCCACCGGGTGCGCCCGATATCGAGATTGCTCGCGCCGCGCGGATGGAGCCGATACTCGGACTGGCCGAGCGGCGGCTGGGCCTCGCTCCTGAAGCTCTGGTCCCGCACGGCCATTTCAAGGCCAAGCTGAGCCTCGATCACATTTCCGGCATGAAGGATCGGCCGAACGGCAAGCTCGTGCTGGTCACTGCGATCACCCCGACGCCTGCGGGCGAGGGCAAGACCACGACCAGCGTCGGCCTGACCGACGGGCTGAATGTGATTGGCGTCAATGCCATGGTCTGCCTGCGCGAACCCTCGCTCGGGCCGTGCTTCGGCATGAAGGGTGGTGCGGCAGGGGGCGGGCGTGCCCAGGTCGTACCGATGGAGGACATCAACCTCCACTTCAACGGCGATTTCCATGCCATCACCTCGGCCCACAGCCTGCTCGCCGCCTTGCTCGACAACCACCTGCAGTGGGGTAACGAACTCGATATCGACCCGCGGCGTATCACCTGGCGCCGGGTGGTCGACATGAACGATCGCGCGCTGCGCAACATCACGATCGGCCTCGGCGGTCCGGCCCACGGAATTCCGCGCGAAAGCGGGTTCGACATTACCGTCGCTTCCGAGATCATGGCCATCCTCTGCCTTGCCACCGATCTCCATGATCTGCAGCGGCGCCTGGGGGACATCATCGTTGCCCGGACCCGCGCGAAAGAGCCGATCACGGCACGCGACCTTGGTGCCGACGGCGCCATGGCAGTCCTGCTGAAGGACGCGCTCGCCCCCAATCTGGTGCAGACGATCGAGCACAATCCGGCCTTCATCCACGGTGGACCGTTCGCCAATATCGCGCACGGTTGCAATTCGGTGATGGCGACCCAGAGTGCGCTCAAGCTGGCCGACGTCGTCGTGACCGAAGCGGGCTTCGGCGCCGACCTCGGGGCGCAGAAGTTCATCGACATCAAGTGCCGCCAGTCGGGCCTGCGTCCCGATGCGGTGGTGCTTGTCGCCACGGTCCGCGCGCTCAAGATGCAGGGCGGTGTGGCCAAGGAGGACCTTGGAACGCCAGATGTGGAGGCGCTCGAGCGCGGGGCGGTCAACATCCGGCGCCATATCCAGAACCTCAAGAAATACGGCATCTCGCCGGTCGTTGCGATCAACCACTTCATCAAGGATTCCCAGGAGGAAATCGACGCGCTCAAGCGGATCTGCGGCGAGATGGGGGTTGCTTGTGCCCTCTCCAAGCATTGGGCCGAAGGCGGGGAAGGCGCGCGGGAACTGGCCGAAGCGGTCAAGGCCGTGCTTGATGGCGGCTCGCCCCAGGTCGAACTGCTCTATCCGTGCGAAATGCCGCTGGGCGAAAAGATCGAGACCATCGCCAAGGAAATCTACCGGGCCGAGGAGGTCGTGATCGTCAGTTCCGCTGCCCGCGATCTCAAGGAATATGAGAAGCTGGGATACGGAAATCTCCCGATCTGCATTGCCAAGACGCAGTACAGCTTCTCCACCGATGCGACCAAGCAGGGTGCGCCCGAAGGCCACACGGTCGAAGTGCGCGAGGTGCGATTGTCGGCGGGGGCGGGCTTCGTTGTCGCAATTTGCGGCGACATCATGGTGATGCCCGGCCTGCCGCGCAAACCGGCCGCCTTCGAAATCGGTCTCGACAGCAGCGGCCAGATTGTCGGGCTCGCCTGAACGGACAGGCGATGCGCGACAAGCGCAGTCGTGTTAGGATCACGAAGTGATGGATCGAGATCAGCGCCTCGTCGAAATCTGTGCCGAGCATCGGGATCGGAAGGGACCGCTCTTGCCGATCCTGCACGCGATCCAAGCCGAGTTTGGCTGCATCGACGAGGCGGCCGAGCGCACGGTTGCACAGGCGCTTAACCTCAGCCGCGCCGAGGTGCACGGGGTGGTGAGTTTCTATCACGATTTCACGCCGGCCCACGATCCGCGGCCCAAGGTCCAGATCTGCCGTGCCGAGGCGTGCCAGGCGCGCGGGGTGGAGGCGCTGATGCCCGATGCCGAAGCGACCGCAGGCAATCGAGTGAAGCTGGCAACGGTCTATTGCCTCGGGCTGTGCAGCGTCGGGCCCAATGCGCGGATCGGTGATGCGGTTTACTCACGCTTGGACGACGCCAAGCTTCGTCAGTTGATCGAGGGCGCATGACGATCGTTCGCATCTCCGATGACAGCCTGGCCAAGGCTTGCGGTGCCGATGCAGTCGCGCGCGCTTTCGAGCGGGCTGGCGCGACGGTGGAACGGGTTTCGAGCTGGGGTATGCACTGGCTCGAGCCGCTGGTCGAAGTCGACGGGCAGGGCTTTGGCCCGGCAACGGTCGATGACGTGGCGGCGATCCTCGACGGCAGCAGTCAGCTCGGCATTGGCACAATCGCCGATCACCCCTTTATTGCAGGGCAGCAGCGGCTGACCTTTGCGCGGGCGGGCAAGACGCGACCTTTGAGCCTGGAGGATTACGAGGCCACCGGCGGTTGGGCAGGTCTTGAACGCGCCAGGTCGATCGGCCCCGAGCGGATCCTCGAGGAAGTTACCCAGTCGGGCCTGCGCGGTCGCGGCGGTGCGGGTTTCCCGGCCGGGATCAAGTGGCAAACCGTGGCCAAGGCGGCGGGACCGGAGAAATACATCGTCTGCAATGCCGATGAGGGCGACAGCGGGACTTTTGCCGACCGAATGCTGATGGAAGGCGATCCATTCGCGCTGATCGAGGGCATGGCGATAGCCGGGCTCGCGGTCGGCGCATCGCAGGGCTACGTCTACCTGCGCAGCGAGTATCCCGATGCTATTGCGAAGCTACACGAAGCTATCGGGTTATCGGCGGATATCGTCGCGCCTTTTGCGCTCGAGGTACGGGTCGGTGCGGGCGCTTATGTTTGCGGCGAAGAGACCAGCCTGCTCAACAGTCTCGAAGGCAAGCGCGGTGAAGTGCGTGCCAAGCCGCCGCTCCCCGCGATCGAGGGCGCCTTCGGCAAACCGACCGTCGTCAACAACGTCCTCACGCTCGCGGCCATACCGCATATCCTCTCGGAAGGGGGGGCGGCGCTCTACGAAAGCCTCGGGATCGAGCGCTCAAAAGGTACCATGCCGGTCCAACTGGCGGGCAATATCCGCTACGGCGGGCTCTACGAAACCGCTTTCGGGATTACTCTCGGTGAACTGGTCAATGACATCGGCGGCGGAACTGCTTCCGGACGGCCGGTGAAGGCAGTCCAGGTCGGCGGGCCGCTCGGCGCCTATATCCACTCAAACCAGTTCGACCTGCCTTTCGATTACGAGGCGTTCACCGCGGCCGAGGGGCTCATCGGGCACGGCGGGATCACCGTGTTCGACGACACTGCCGACATGGGCGCAATGGCCCGTTTCGCCTTCGAATTCTGTGCTGCTGAAAGCTGCGGAAAGTGCACGCCCTGCCGGATCGGGGCAGTCCGCGGGGCGGAAATCGTCGATCGCATCCTGGCCGGAGGGCGCGAGCCCGACCGGCTCGAGCTTGCACCGCAGATGCATAATGCAGTCAAGTCTACGCGTAATCAGGCCGAGCAGATCGAACTGCTCGAAGACTTGTGCGAGGTGATGCGCGACGGGTCGCTTTGCGCCCTCGGAGGCTTCACTCCCTTTCCGGTGATGAGCGCGCTGAAGCATTGGCCCGAAGATTTTGGTATAGAGGCTCTGGAGACTGCCGATGGGCTTTGAACGCCAACCCGATTTCGGAACGCCCGAAAGCCGTTCGACCGAGCGCGTGACGCTGACGATCGACGGTCGCCTGGTTACGGTGCCCGCCGGGACCAGCGTGATGCGCGCTGCGCGCGAGAGCGGTGGCGACATTCCCAGCCTGTGCGCCACGGACAATGTGAAGAGCTTCGGTTCGTGCCGCATGTGCCTGGTCGAGATCGACGGGCGGCGCGGTACGCCCGCGAGCTGCACCACGCCGGCCGAGGAGGGCATGGTCGTCCATACCCAGAACGCCCGGCTGGCAAAGCTGCGGCGCGGGGTGATGGAGCTCTACATCTCCGATCATCCGCTCGACTGCCTGACCTGCAGCGCCAACAATGATTGCGAGCTTCAGGACACCGCTGCCGAAGTCGGCTTGCGCGATGTGCGCTATGGCTATGACGGCGCCAATCATCTGGGCGAAGCGACCGATACCTCCAACCCCTATTTCGATTTCGACCCGAGCAAGTGCATCGTCTGTTCGCGCTGCGTGCGCGCCTGCGACGAGGTGCAGGGCACATTGGCGCTCACGGTGGACGGTCGCGGTTTTGCCTCGCTGATCAGCGCCGGGACGAAGGCGGACGATTTTCTCTCCAGCGAATGCGTGAGCTGCGGGGCATGCGTGCAGGCCTGCCCAACGGCGACCCTGCGCGAGAAGAGCGTCAAGGAACTGGGCAAGCCGGAACGCGCGGTGGTCACGACTTGCGCTTATTGCGGGGTCGGCTGCACCTTCCGCGCGGAAATGAAGGGCGAACAACTCGTCCGCATGGTTCCGTACAAGGATGGCAAGGCCAATCGCGGCCATTCCTGTGTCAAAGGACGTTTCGCCTGGGGCTATGCCAACCACCAGGACCGCATCACCTCGCCGATGATCCGCGAGAGCATCGACCAGCCTTGGCGCGAGGTCAACTGGGACGAAGCGATCGCCTTCACCGCCGACCGGCTCAATACGATCAAGGCAGAGCATGGCGCGCGGGCGCTGGGTGGGATCACCTCGAGCCGCTGCACCAATGAGGAAACCTTCCTGGTCCAGAAGATGGTGCGTTCGGTTTTCGGTGCGAACAATGTCGATACTTGCGCCCGCGTGTGCCATTCGCCGACCGGCTATGGGCTCAAGACAACCTTCGGGACCAGCGCCGGTACGCAGGATTTCGATAGTGTCGAGCATACCGATGTCGCGCTGGTAATCGGAGCGAACCCGACCGACGGCCACCCGGTCTTCGCCAGCCGGCTCAAGCGCCGATTGCGCCAGGGAGCGAAGCTGATCGTGATCGACCCGCGCCGGATCGATCTCGTGCGCACGCCGCATGTCGAGGCGGCCCACCACCTTCCCCTTCAGCCCGGTACCAATGTCGCGGTACTCACCGCAATGGCGCATGTCATCGTCACAGAGGGGCTCACCGACCAAGCATTCATTCGCGAGCGCTGCGATGTCGAGGCCTATGAGGATTGGGCTCGGTTCGTATCGGACGAGCGGCATTCGCCCGAGACGCTCGAGCCGGTCACGCGTGTTCCGGCCGAGGAATTGCGCGGAGCAGCGCGCCTATTTGCGACCGGCGGCAACGGCGCGATCTATTACGGGCTGGGCGTGACCGAGCATAGCCAGGGCTCCTCGACCGTGATGGCGATCGCCAACCTCGCAATGGCGACCGGCAATATCGGTCGGCCGGGTGTGGGGGTGAACCCGCTACGCGGCCAGAACAATGTGCAGGGGGCTTGCGACATGGGCAGCTTCCCGCACGAACTGCCCGGCTATCGCCATCTATCGGATGCCGCGACCCGCGAATTGTTCGAGAAGGATTGGGGCGTGTCGCTCGATCCGGAACCGGGCCTGCGCATTCCCAACATGCTCGATGCTGCGGTCGATGGCAGCTTCAAGGCGATCTATATCCAGGGCGAGGACATTCTGCAGTCCGATCCGAACACGCAGCATGTGGCGGACGGCCTGTCCTCGATGGACTGCGTGATCGTCCATGATCTCTTCCTCAACGAGACCGCAAACTACGCGCACGTCTTCCTTCCGGGCAGCACGTTCCTCGAGAAGAACGGCACCTTCACCAATGCCGAGCGGCGCATCCAGCCGGTCCGCAAGGTAATGGAGCCTGCGAATGGCCAAGAGGATTGGGAGGTCACGCAACTGCTCGCCAATGCCCTTGGCGCTGGCTGGAACTACTCGCATCCGAGCGAGATCCTCGACGAGATCGCGCGGCTCACCGGCAGTTTTGCAGGAGTGAACTGGCAGATGCTGCAGGAACGCGGCAGCGTGCAATGGCCGGTCAATGAGAAGCACCCAGACGGTTCGCCGGTGATGCACATCGAAGGGTTCGTTCGCGGGAAGGGGCTGTTCGTCGTTACCGACTACGTCCCGACCGACGAAAAGACCGGGCCGCGTTTCCCGCTGCTGCTCACCACCGGACGCATTCTCAGCCAGTACAATGTCGGCGCGCAGACGCGGCGCACGGCCAATACCGTCTGGCACCAGGAGGACCTGCTTGAAGTGCATCCGGTCGATGCCGAGAACCGTGGCCTCAAGGACGGCGACTGGGCGAAGCTCGCCAGCCGGACCGGCGAGACGACCTTGCGCGTCACCGTGACCGACCGGGTCGCGCCGGGCGTCGTCTACACCACCTTCCACCACCCCGCGACTCAGGCCAATGTCGTCACCACCGACTACTCGGACTGGGCCACCAATTGCCCCGAGTACAAGGTAACTGCGGTGCAAGTCACACCGTCGAACGGCCCGACCGATTGGCAGGAAGACTATCAGGAGTTGACCGCACGCAGTCGCCGCATAGCCGGCGGTGCGATGGAACCCGCAGAATGAGCTCGGAAGCGCCCCATAAGAGCCAGTTAGAGACGCTCTATCGTTATGCCAACCAGATCGCGAAGAACTTCGTCGCGATCGGGCATGATCGCGCAGTGCTGGCGACTGCCGATCACATCGAGAGCTTCTGGGATCCGCGCATGAAGGAGGCGGTGTTCTCAAGTGATCGCAGCGGGCTCGACCCGATTGCGGCTGAAGCGGTCGCGCATCTCTACGAGAAGGGGCACCCCGGCTCACAGACTCGCGCCACCGATTTTTCCAAGCACGGCGGGCTGCACAATTCGGATGCCGGGTAACACGCGCGAAGTTCGCCGCAACGGCACCTCGCGCGAGGTGTCGCGCGAATGGGTGCCCGAAGTGCCGGTGGCGCTTGAGTTCAACGGGCTGGCCTATGCGGTAATGATGGCGACGCCGCGCGATCTCGAGGATTTCGTTACGGGCTTCGCGTTGACCGAGGGGCTGGCGGCGCGCCCGGAGGACATCGACCAATTCGATATTGCCGAAACCGATCTTGGCTATGTGGTCCGGACCCAATTGTCGGGCCTCGGTATCGAGCAATTGTCGGAGCGTGTGCGTACTCGGGTAGCCGAGAGCTCCTGCGGGCTGTGCGGGATCGAGAATCTCGAAGCGCTGGCCAAGCCACTACCCAAAGTGCCGAAGGGCGAGCGTCCCGCCGAGGCGGCAATCTTTGCCGCGGTCGTGGACCTGCGCGCAAAGCAAGTACTCAATGCGCAAACCGGTGCCGCACATGCGGCTGCTTTCGCCAATAGGGAGGGCCAGATCATCCTGATGCGCGAGGATGTCGGTCGTCACAATGCAGTCGACAAGCTGGTTGGTGCGCTCGCGGCAGTAGGGCGCGACTTCGCGGAAGGATTTGTACTTTCTACCGCACGCTGCTCCTACGAAATCGTCGAAAAGGTGGTTCGGGCAGGCGGGAATTTCCTCGTCACCATTTCGCTGCCGACTAGCATGGCGGTCGAGCGCGCGCGGGCAGCAGGCCTGGGCCTGGTATGCCTTGCTCGCGACGACAGCTTTCTCGAGATCGACAGCGCCGGTTAGGTCAGGAGACCTCTGCTCGCGCCTGCTTGAAAACCTCGATGGCTTGATCGATTTCGTCGCGCGACACGGCTGACGACATCTGCGTGCGGATGCGCGCCTGGCCTTTGGGGACCACGGGGAAAGAGAAAGCAGTGACATAGACACCGGCCGCGCGCGCCTGGGCGGCGAATTCGGCGGCGAGCTTGGCGTCGTAGAGCATGATCGGGATGATCGGATGTTCGCCCTTGAGCACGTCGAAGCCCTCGGCTTCGAGCTGCTCACGAAAATAGCGTGTGTTGTCCCACAGCTTCGCGCGTTGCTCGCCGCGGCGGGCGAGTTCGAGCGCCTTGATCGAGCCGGCGACGACCGGTGGCGCGACCGAGTTCGAGAAGAGATAGGGGCGTGAGCGCTGGCGCAGCAGGCCGACGATTTCCTTGCGCGCGCTGGTATAGCCACCGCTGGCGCCGCCCAGTGCCTTGCCCAGCGTTCCGGTTGTAATGTCGACCCGGTCCATGCAGCCGCGATATTCATGCGTGCCGCGGCCATTCTCGCCGAGGAAGCCGGTCGCGTGGCAATCGTCGAAATGGACCAGCGCATCGTATTTCTCGGCAAGGTCGCAAATCTCGTCGAGCCGCGCGATGTAACCGTCCATCGAAAACACGCCGTCGGTGGTGATCAGCTTGAACCGCGCGCCCGCTGCGTCCGCTTCCTGCAGCCGCTGCTCCAGTTCGCCCATGTCGTTATTGGCATAGCGATAGCGCTTCGCCTTGCAGAGCCGCACGCCGTCGATGATGCTGGCGTGGTTGAGCGCGTCGGAGATCACCGCATCCTCTTCGCCCAGCAGGGTTTCGAACAAGCCGCCGTTGGCATCGAAGCAGGATGGGTAAAGGATCGTATCCTCGAAGCCGACGAAATCGGAGATGCTCGCTTCCAGTTCCTTGTGCTGGTCCTGCGTCCCGCAGATGAAGCGGACCGAGGCCATGCCGAACCCATACTCGTCGAGCGCTGCGCGGCTCGTCTCGATGATCTCGGGATGGTCGGCGAGGCCGAGGTAGTTGTTAGCGCACAGGTTCACTACCGTGCGGTCGCCCAGTTCCACCGTGCCACTCTGGGGCGAAGTGATCTGCTGCTCGGTCTTGGTGAGGCCCTGCTCCTCGATCGATTCCAGTTCCTGCGCGAGGTGTGCGTAGAATTTCTCGCTCATCGCTTGTTCCTCAATCTTCCCAGTTCAGCACGACCTTGCAGGCCTCGCCCGAGGCCATGGCGGCGAAGCCTTCCTCGAATCGATCGACTGGCAGGCGATGGGTAATGATCGGGCTTAGGTCGAGGCCCGACTGGATGAATACCGACATCTTGTACCAAGTCTCGAATATCTCGCGCCCATAGACACCCTTGAGCGTCAGCATGCTAAAGATCACCTTGTCCATGTCGATGGTGGGTTTCTCTGCCGGAAGGCCAAGAATGGCGACGCGGCCGCCATGCGCCATGTTGGCAATCAATGACTCGAGCCCGGGTTGGGAACCCGACATTTCGAGGCCCACGTCGAACCCTTCAGTCATGCCGAGTTCGGCCTGCACGTCCTCGATCTTGCGCTTGGTCGGGTTCACGGTGGCCGTGGCACCCATCTTCTTGGCAAGCGCGAGGCGATCCTCGTTGAGATCGCTGACGACCACGTGCCGCGCCCCGGCGTGGCGGCAGACCGCGGCGGCCATGATGCCGATCGGCCCAGCGCCGACCACGAGCACGTCCTCACCCAGAACATCGAACTGCAGCGCGGTATGGACGGCATTGCCGAAGGGGTCGAAGATCGAGGCGACGTCGAGATCGATCTTCTGGTCATGGACCCAAAGATTGGCCGCGGGGAGAACGAGGTATTCGGCAAACGCGCCTTCGCGATTGACGCCGATTCCCTTGGCGTCGGCACACATGTGGCGGCGCCCGGCCATGCAATTGCGGCAGCGCCCGCAGACGACATGGCCTTCGCCCGAGACGATCTGTCCGACTTCGAAGCCCGACACGTTGTCACCGAACTCGACAATCCTGCCGACGAATTCGTGACCAACGGTCATGGGTACCGGGATGGTGCGCTGCGCCCATTCGTCCCAGTTCCAGATATGCATGTCGGTGCCGCAGATCGCGGTCCGCAGGATCTTCACCTTGACGTCGTTTCGCCCAACCTCGGGTTCAGCTACGTCCTCGAGCCACAGGCCCTTTTCGGCCCGCGCTTTGACCAGCGCCTTCACATTCGTGCTCCGTCACAATCTTGGATGGCGCTGCTCTACTGGAGAGCGGCTAATATTCAAGAGAACATCCCAAATGTCTGAGCGTGTTAGCGTTCTCGATGTCGGATACCGATGCGCGGCGCAGCGAGCTATGCTAGCGGTCTCGCCCATGGATATTGCTGCTCACTCCCTTTTGAACCGCACAACACTTCGCTTGTGCAATCCGCTAGGAATTCGTCCATGAGTGGAGGAGTGCTGGGACTGGTACTGGCCGGAGGGCAATCCACTCGTTTCGGCAGCGATAAGGCGGTCGCGCAACTCGACGGGCAGACGTTGTTGGAGCGCGCGATCTCGCATTTGGCTGGATTGTGCGACGAGGTGGTCGTGGTCGGCCGCAACGTTGCACCTGTCGAAGTGCTTCGTGACTGGCCGCGGGCAGGGATGGGCCCGCTTGGCGGTATCGCCGCGGGGCTCCGGCATGCGGACGCAAAAGGCCGCGCAACCGTGCTTTCCTGCGGGGTCGACAGCGTCGGATTGCCAAACGACCTGCTACAGCGACTGTCTCCTGCTCCGGCGTATATTGCGAGCCAACCGGTCATCGGGAATTGGCCGGTATCGGCTGTGGCAACAATTGAAGAAATCCTAACAGGCGACGGTCGCCATTCGATGCGGGCATTCGCCGAAGCCATCGGCGCGCGCTCAGTGCAACTGGAGCAGGCGCCGCAGAACATCAACACCCCGGACGACCTGGCCGAGTTGGAGAAGCGCAACGAACGCTAGTCACACGCAGGGAGTAAGCGCCTTCGCTTGATAGTTGGCACGCAAGGTTGCCATCCGTCGTCAGGAACGCCGGGCTGTCGGAATTAGCAGGTGAGGGATGCAGCCCCAAGCTCTAGGTGCTCTTGCCTCCGATCAAGGCTTGCCGCATCACCGCAACCGTGCAGACATTTGCCGTCCATCCCTTCGAAGCGCCGCCCAATGCGCAGGCGATAAGGCGCGATGTTCGCGGGTTTCTTGCCGCGAACCAGCCGACAGATGACCCGGTGTGTCGGGCAAACAGTTGGCTCAGCCTCGATCCCGATTTCTCTCGGAAGCTGGCAGCTGCCGGCTATGTCGGCATGTTGTGGCCCAAGGAATATGGCGGGCATGAGCGCGACCCGCTCGAGCGCTATATCGTGCTGGAGGAACTGCTCGCTGCGGGAGCGCCAGTCGGGGCGCACTGGATCGCGGATCGCCAAACCGGGCCGCTGATCCTGCGTTATGGAACCGAGGAGCAGCGCCGCAAGTACCTGCCCGGCATGGCCAGGGGAGAGCTCTACGCATGCATCGGGTTGAGCGAGCCCAATTCGGGTTCCGACCTAGCTTCGGTTCGCACGAACGCACGACGGACGGACGATGGCTGGCTCATCAATGGCCAGAAGGTGTGGACCTCTGGTGCGCATGTCAGCCACGTCATGCTGGCGCTGGTTCGCAGCGAAGCGGGAAGCGAGCGACAGCAAGGCCTCAGCCAATTCCTGATCGATCTCGACACGCCGGGGATCACGATCCGCCCGATCGTCGATATGTTCGGGACGCATCACTTCAACGAGGTCTTCTTCGAAGATGTGCTGGTTCCGCACGGAGCGCTGATCGGAGCTGAAGGCGAAGGGTGGAAGCAGGCCACCGCCGAACTGGCGCTCGAGCGCTCGGGGCCGGAACGTTACCTTTCGAGCCATGCCCTGTTGGTCGAATTGATCGAGACCGCCGGAACCGATGCATCGCCTGAAGTCGTCGCGACCATTGGCAAGCTCGTGTCCGACCTGTGGACCCTGCGGCAGATGTCGATGTCGGTCGCGGCCAAGCTCGCGGCAGGTCACGACCCGATGGTCGAGGCGTCGATCGTCAAGGATCTCGGCAACACGTTCGAACAGGAATTGCCGGTTGCGGTGCAGGCAGTCGTCGATGTGCAGCTGACCGATGAGAGTGTTCTTGCGCGCTTGTTGTCCATGCTGCTGGCGGTCTCGCCGAGCTTCTCGCTCCGCGGCGGAACCCGCGAAATCCTGCGGGGTATCATCGCACGGGGGCTGGGCCTGAGATGAGCGAAAATCGTGATGCCCTGATCGAGATGGCCGATGGCCTGTTTGCCGAGTTGCGCGGGCGGTCGTTCGAAGAAATACGCCCACGCCTCGAAGACGCTGGCTTTGCGTTGCTGTTTGTATCCGAAGGGGAAGGCGGATTCGGCGGTGATTGGGGCGATCTGGCTGCGGTGATGCGGCTCGCGGGCTTTCATGCACTTGATGCTCCCTTAGGGGAGCATGTGGTCGCCGGACGCCAATCCGGTGGAGAGATGGCCGGCTGGCGGCTGGAAGGCGATGAGCAGCTGTCTATCCTCGCATTCCTGCGCACCTGTCAGACGGCCGGTGCGCTCGACGGTGCGCTCAAGCTGTCAATCGACTATTGCGGCGAGCGGGTCCAATTCGGTCGCCCGCTATCGAAGTTCCAGGCGGTCCAGCAGAGCATCGCCCTGCTTGCGAGCGAGGCGGCGGCAGTCAATTGCGCGGCACAGGGTGCCGCTGCCGCACTCGATCGGGGCGATGCAGAGTTCGAAATCGCTTGCGCCAAGCTTCGCGCGAATGCCGCCATCAAGCTGGGATGCGCGCTGGCCCATCAGGTGCATGGGGCAATCGGGTTCACGCAGGACTATCCGTTGCACGAACTGACCCGGGCGATGATGCGTTGGCGGAGCGAGGGGGGCAACGACGCTTACTGGAGCATGCGGATCGGACGACAAACGCTGTCTTGGGGTGGCGCCGGCCTGTGGGATCAGGTCACGCGCCGTTCCGATCCCCAATCCAGCTAGACGAAGCGTCGCGTCGCCTCCGGATCGCGCCAGATGCCGGCGCTTTGTTCCAGCTTGCTCATTAGATCTTCATGCCGAGGCCGTAACGACCGGGCAAACAGGACACGCTCGACCACGCGAACCAACAAGTCAGGGGTGAAAGGCTTGCGGATGTATTCTTGTGCCCCGTTGTAAAGTGCCTGTTCTTCGTCGCGAACGCCCGACATCGCCGTGAACATGATCACCGGCAGGTCGTAATGCTGCTCCGAGGTGCGGAGCTTTCGCAGCAGGGTCGCACCGGACATGACCGGCATTTCCTGATCGAGCAGCAAGAGGTCTGGCCGTCGCCATTCGATCGTCTGGAGCGCTTTCTCGCCATCGGTTACCCAGCCGCAGGCATGGCCGGCACCGATCAGCGCCTCGCTGGCTAGAGATGCTACGAGTTCGTCGTCGTCGGCGATAAGGATGTTGGACACGATGGCTCCCCGATTTCCTCCTGTATTCCAGCGTCATAGCTCTTGACTGGCAAGGCGAGGTTGGCACGCGCTTACGCAGTTCCCCCTACGCGATCGCCCAAGCGGGTTGAGCGGGGCGTGATGCACTGCCACGGTCGCGCGCGATGATTCGAGACAAGTTCCTGCCCACCGAAGGCATTCACAATTTCCGCGATTATGGCGGCTATACCGTTTCCGGAGGAGGGCGGATCAGGCGCGGCCTGTTATTCCGTTCGGGCCAGCACGTAGCTGCCACCGACGAGGATCTGGCTGCCATCTCCTCGCTCGATATTCGCACGGTGATCGACCTGCGCGGTGCCAGCGAACGCACGAACAATCCATGTCGCCGTGGCCCCGCTTTCGAGGCGCATGTCATTGCTTACGAAGGAGAAACTACCTCAAGTCCTCCGCACATGGATGTCGACCCCGAGACATCGACGGCCGAGTTCGCTCGTCGGCGCATGGTGGCGGTATACACTCGCATGCCGCGCAATCCGGCGATGATCGAGATGTTCGGGCGCTATTTACGGGCGCTCGATCAGCGGGACGGGGCTAGTCTCGTCCATTGCTTTGCAGGTAAGGATCGCACCGGTGTGGCGGCGATGCTCCTGCTCCATGTTTTAGGTGCGAGCCGCGACGACCAGATGGAAGAATTCCTGCTGACCAATCATGCGCCCACACTGGGCGTCTTGCGCGCTCAATCGGTGCCGGGAATCGAGGCGCGGCTTGGTCGCCAGCTCGACGAGGAGTCGATCCGCGCGCTGCTCGAAGTGCACGAAGACTATCTGTCGACCTATGTGGCAGAGATCGAAAAGGACCACGGATCGGTCGATTCCTTTGTCGAGAACGCCCTAGGTGTGGATGAACCGATGAAGGAGCGCTTGCGCGACCGCTTCGTGGCGTGACATCGCGGCGTTGCTTCCCATATTGGGTCGACACACGCGCAAAACTGACGAAAGACAAGACGACATGGCTACCCACCGCACCAAGATGCTCATCATCGGCTCCGGCCCGGCCGGTTATTCGGCCGCGATCTATGGAGCGCGTGCGATGATGGAGCCGATCGTGGTGCAAGGCCTCCAGCCGGGCGGCCAGCTGACCATCACCACCGATGTCGAGAACTACCCCGGTTTCGCCGACGTCGTGCAGGGTCCGTGGTTGATGGATCAGATGCAGAAGCAGGCTGAGCACGTCGGCACGCGGATGATGTGGGATACGATCGTCGAGGTCGATCTCGAAAATGGCCCTCCGTATCGGGCAGTCGGCGACAGTGGCGACGAATATATTGGCGATACGCTGATCATTTGCACCGGCGCGCAGGCCAAATGGCTGGGCGTTCCGGGCGAGCAGGAGCTGGGCGGCAAGGGCGTATCGGCCTGCGCGACCTGCGACGGCTTCTTTTATCGTGGCAAGAAGGTCGCAGTGATCGGCGGCGGCAATACCGCGGTCGAGGAAGCGCTTTACCTGACCAATCATTCGGACGATGTGACGCTGATCCATCGCCGTGACGAATTGCGTTCCGAAAAGATCCTGCAGGAACGACTGTTCAAGTCGGACAAGATTTCGACGCTGTGGAACAAGACGGTTGAGCGCTTCGTCGCGGACGAGAACGGCAAGCTCGGGCATCTCGTGCTCAAGGACACGCAGACCGGCGAGGAATCGACCTTCGAAGTGGACGGCGCCTTCGTCGCGATCGGGCATGCCCCGTCGACCGAACTGTTCAAGGGCAAGCTACCGATGGACGACGGCGGATACCTCTTGACGGAGCCGGGCACGCCCAAGACCGTGAAACCGGGTGTGTTCGCAGCCGGTGACGTCACTGACCACACGTATCGCCAGGCGGTGACTGCCGCCGGGATGGGTTGCATGGCAGCGCTCGACGCGGAAAAATTCCTCGCCACGATGGACTTTGCGAAAGAGCAGGCGACCGAGGCCGCCGAATAGGCGGCTGCCCCCGCCGAAGCGGGAGCAGCATTCGCCCTAGATGTGAATGTCGAACACGCTGATCGTCGCGTGGAAGATCAGTGCGACCAGCACCAGGCCCGACAGGAAAAACAGCACAAACCGCACCATCACCTTGTTCGCGGTGACCTGAACCAGCGAGTGAACCACCCGCAAGCCGACATAGATCCACGCAAGCAAGGCATTCATCCCGTCGCCCTGGCCGATGATCGCGAGCACGATCGCCACCGCGTAGAAGATCGTCGGTTGTTCATGCAAGTGGTTGTAATTATGCGCTTTCCATTGAACCTGTGGCGGCAGAACCGCATCCAGATCTTTGCCCGTCCCACCAACGAGCTTCGAAGGTGCCTCGATATTCGGCGATTTGCTCATCGCCGGAATGCGCGTGGCATACATCCACGCCCACATGATCATGGTCCAGATCGTCAATGCGACGACCGGCTGAAGGATGGCCATACCGATCATCAGGCAACTCCCGGGTCAGCGAAGAGAGTGAGCGAAACCGCGCGATAAGCAAGGAAAAGCAAGGCCACAGTCATGGCCAGGAACAGCGCGAAACGGACCGCCACGATGTTGACGAAAGCCTGCCACAGCGAGTGGATGACGCGCAGCCCGACATAGATCCATGCCGCCAGCACATCGCCCGCACCGGCGCCCATCAACGCGATGATGACGACCGCCGGATAGAATATCGTCGGCTGTTCCATCAGGTGGGTGTAATTGTGCGACTTCCAGTTCACCGAGGGCGGGAGCTTGTCTTCCGAATCCTGGCCCCGCACGCCGCGCTCTGCATTCGAGACATTGATCCCGAGCTTGGCCAGCGCCGGAAAGCGCGTGATCGGAATCATGAACAACATCACCAGCGACCAGGCGATAAGCACCGCAGCGGGGGCCAACATTTGAGCTTGCATTGTATCCCTCCCTTATCTGGCGGCGAGACTGCTGCGGCATGGATCGATTGTCAAATGCAACCTAGCTTCCTGTGGAGATCGTCTCCGCGTAGCTGGCCGGATCGACATTGCCGCCTGTCAGCATGATCACGGTTCCCTCGTCGAGCGGCACCTTGCCGGATAAGGCCGCCGCGAGCGCTGCAGCGCCGCCCGGTTCGACCACGAGGTGAAGCCGCGAAAAGGCGAAACGCTGGGCGGTCCTTACCTCCTCATCGGTCACCGTCACTCCCGGCTCAGCGCGGTCCAGTAGCGTGTCGAGGTTCACCTGCTTAGTCGCGATGGGCTGCAATGCATCGCAGATCGTTTTCGGCGGATCTGCGTGCTGCCGCACGATCCTGCCTGCGCGCAGGCTTTGTCCGACCTGGTCCCAACCCTCGGGTTCGACGAGATGGATCGCGCTTTCGGGGCAGGCGAGGGCGAGCCCCGCGGCGAGGCCCCCGCCGCCACAACAGGCGAGGATGCACGATGGTGCGCGGCCCAGTTGTTCGACAATCTCGAGCCCGGCGCTCCCCTGGCCCTCAATCACCCAGGGATCGCCGAAGGCATGGACCAGCGTACCTCCGCGCTCGGCAATGATGCGCGCCGCCACCTCGTCGCGGTCTTCATGCGGGCGCTGATAGAGGACGATCTCGGCCCCCAATGCGCGGGTCGCATCGAGCTTCACTTGCGGGGCGTCGTGCGGCATGACGATGGTTGCTGACATGCCGAGCCGCTTTGCCGCCCAGGCCACGCCTTGCGCATGGTTGCCGGACGAAACGGCCACGACGCCGCCCGATCGCTCGGCCTCTTCCAGTGCTGACAGCCGGTGCCACGCGCCGCGGATCTTGAAGGCGCCGATTGGCTGGAGATTCTCCGCTTTGACGTGAACCGTCACTCCGTCGATTTCGACCGGCAGGAGCGGAGTGGCCGGGAGGATGGCCGCGATCTTTCTGGCGGCTTCGATCACGCCTTCCTGGGTCGGATTTTGCTTCGCTTGAGTCATGCGGGGAATCCTACGCGATGGAACACATGGAACACAGTCCTGTCGCTGGAATCATCCGCAATCTCGATGGGGCTTCTGTCCATGCTGCAAAGGTATATCGCGGCCCGATCGTAGGAAATGCCGGATCGATTTACGTGGTGGCCGCGTTCGACTAGAGCGCGCGCAAGATTCGAAATTGAAAGGTTACCCCACATGTCGACAGTCCTCGTTATCGGTGCCGGCGGTGTCAGCTCGGTGTGCGTCCACAAGATGGCGATGAACAAGGATATCTTCACCGACATC
Organism: Altererythrobacter sp. CAU 1644; assembly: GCF_029623755.1. Lineage (NCBI taxonomy): Bacteria > Pseudomonadati > Pseudomonadota > Alphaproteobacteria > Sphingomonadales > Erythrobacteraceae > Altererythrobacter > Altererythrobacter arenosus. The sequence continues at coordinate 3,052,659 of NZ_CP121106.1, read as the reverse complement.
CACCTCGCCAGCCGCACGAAGAGCAAGTGCGATGCCATCGCAGCTTCGGTGAAAGAGCGCACGGGTGTCGATGTTTCGACCTACGAGATCGACGCCGAGGAAGTCCCGGCGATGGTCAATTTGATCCGCAAGGTTCAGCCGAGCCTCGTGGTGAACCTCGCGCTGCCGTATCAGGACCTGCCGATCATGGATGCCTGCCTCGAAACAGGCGTCGATTACCTCGATACTGCGAACTACGAGCCCAAGGACGAGGCCAAGTTCGAATATCACTGGCAGTGGGCCTATCACGACCGCTTCAAGGAGGCAGGATTGATGGCGCTGCTGGGTTCGGGCTTCGACCCGGGCGTGACAAGCGTCTTCACCATGTGGCTGAAGAAGCACAAGCTGAAGACCATCCGGACGCTCGACATACTCGACTGTAACGGCGGGGATCATGGCCAGGCTTTTGCCACCAATTTCAACCCCGAAATCAACATCCGCGAAGTCACCGCGCCCGCGCGTCACTGGGAGAACGGCGAGTTCGTCGAGACTCCGGCGATGGCGAAGAAGGTCGAGTTCGACTTCGAGGGTGTGGGCCCCAAGAACATGTACATGATGTACCACGAGGAGCTCGAAAGCCTCGCCAAGTTCAATCCGGAGATGGAGCGCGCGCGCTTCTGGATGACATTCGGCGATGAGTACATCAAGCACCTCACCGTGCTGCAGAACGTCGGCATGACGCGGATCGACCCGATCAAGTACAAGGGCAAGGAAATCATCCCGCTGCAGTTCCTCGCTGCCGTGCTGCCCAAGCCCGAAACGCTGGGCGAGACGACCAAGGGCAACACCAACATAGGCGTGATCGCGACGGGCGAAGCGATCGACGGTTCGGGCGAGAAGACCTTCTACATCAACAACATCTGTTCGCATGAGGCCGCGTACGAGGAAACTGGCAACCAGGCGGTCAGCTACACCACCGGCGTGCCCGCCATGATCGGTTCTGCCATGATGGTCACCGGCAAGTGGTCGGGCGACGGGGTCTTCAACATGGAAGAAATGGACCCCGATCCCTTCATGGACATGCTCAACGAACATGGCCTGCCGTGGCAGGTGAAGGAACTCGGCGGACCGGTGGAATTCTAATTTGCGATTGATTTGCGACACTTTTCTTGAGGCTGTGAAGGGCAATATTGTCACGATGGAGTTCGACGCCATCGTCAATGCTGCCAACAGTTCACTGCTGGGTGGGGGCGGGGTGGATGGAGCCATTCACCGAGCCGCCGGACCCGAACTTGTTCATGAGTGTCGATTGCTCGGCGGATGCAAGACTGGCCAAGCCAAGGTCACCAAAGGATATAATTTGAAGGCTGAATGGATCATCCACACGGTCGGTCCGGTTTGGCGTGGCGGGGAGAAGGGCGAGTCGTCTCAATTGACCCAGTGCTACGAGAATTCCCTTTGCTGTGCGCTTGAGAAGAAAGCGTGTTCGGTCGCATTCCCAGCTATCTCTACCGGCCGTTTCGGCTATCCGCTTGAAAAGGCAGCCAAGACTGCAGCGCATACAACGGCGGAATTTGTGTGGCGCAATCCGTCTCAATTCAGTCGCATTGCGTTCGTGTGCTTTGACGAGGCAGCGAACTCTGCTTTTGACTGCGCTTTGGAGGAGTTGGCCTGATGGAAACCAGAGCCGGTGATCCGGGCGCATTCGCCCATTTCGATCTCAATCGCGTCGACAGCCCCGCATTCGTGGTCGATGCGGCGAAGCTGCGCGCCAATTGCCAGGTGCTGGCCGACATCCGCGACGCCGCCGACATCAAGGTGCTCGCTGCGCTTAAGGCATTCTCGATGTGGTCGGTCGCGCCGATTATCGGCGAGTATCTGGACGGCGTCTGCACCTCCGGCCTGTGGGAAGCGCGGCTGGCATCCGAATTCTACGATGGCGAGATTGCGACTTATTCGGCAGCCTACAAGCCTGACGAGCTGGAGGAAGTCTGCCGCCTGTCGGACCATGTGATCTTCAACTCGCCCGGGCAGATGCAGCGCGCGGCGCTGATCCTCGAGCATGCCAAGACGACCGGCGGCGATTTCGACGTCGGCTTGCGTATCAATCCACAGGTGCCGACCGGCGAAGTGCCGCGTTACGATCCATCCTCGCCCGGTTCGCGGCTAGGATTCCCGCTAGACCAGCTCACCGAAGAGCATATGGAAGGCGTCGAGGGGATTCACTTCCACAATCTGTGCGAGCAGGACCTCGAACCGCTCCAGCTGACCTGGGACCGCGTGTTCGATGCAATCGAGCCCTGGTTCGGTAAGCTCAAGTGGATCAACATGGGCGGCGGTCATCACATCACCCGAGCCGATTACCAGCGCCAGGAACTGGTGGAATTCCTCAAGGACGCCAAGGAAGACACCGGCGCCGAGATCTATCTCGAACCGGGCGAGGCGGTGGCGCTCGATGCAGGCATTCTGGTCGGCACGCTGCTCGACACCGGCTTCAACGAAATGCCCATCGGCGTGACCGATGTTTCCGCGACCTGCCATATGCCCGATGTGATCGAAGCGCCTTATCGCCCGGCGATGCTGGGCGAACTCGCAGACGAGAATATCGTCCCGATCCGCCTTGGCGGACCGTCATGCCTCGCGGGCGATGTGATCGGCGACTACCGCCTGCCGGTGCCTGCAGAGCCGGGCGCGCGCTTCGCCTTCCTCGACCAGGCGCATTACTCCATGGTGAAGACCAACACCTTCAACGGAGTGCAATTGCCCTCGATTTACCTGTGGGACAGCGACACCGATGCACTCGAGCTGGTGAAGGAATTCCACTACGAGGACTTCCGCGACCGGTTGAGCTGAGGCGCCCCCGCGACCTGCCAAGGAACCTTGTGCCGCGATATCCGCTCTTAAGGCCATGAAAGAGCCAATCTTCGCCATTTTTCATTTGCGATTCACCTCGCAAGCCCTATATGCGCGCTTCCGCTGCCCCAAGGGGACTTCCTAACCGCAAGGCAGCTTGTCGTTTCATGGTTTCAACGAACCGTTTTGGGGGTCCCTTGAGTTGCACATCTATCCCGATGCCAAGGCTGTAGTCCGCGACCTCGCTCCGGACGAACCCGTCATCCTCAATCGCCCGCACGCCGCCGCGCGCGCCGCCCGCTTCTTCGTCGAGAAGTTTCCGGGCAAGTCGCTCTATGCGGTCAAGGCCAATCCCACGCCTGAGCTGATCCAGACGCTGTGGGAAGCGGCCATTACGCATTACGACGTCGCCTCGATCGCCGAGGTGCGGCTGGTGCGCGGCCTCCTGCCTGAGGCCGTGCTGTGCTTCATGCACCCGATCAAGACGCCGGCGGCGATCCGCGAGGCCTATCACCAGCATGGCGTGAAGACCTTCAGCCTCGACAGCATCGAGGAACTGGAGAAGATCGTCGACGCCTGTCGCGATCCTGAGACGGGCGAAGAGGCGGGCGACCTACGCCTCGCAGTGCGTCTGCGCGTGTCGAGTGAGTATTCCGAGCTTTCGCTCGCCAGCAAGTTCGGCTGCGACCTGCTCGAGGCGCCACAACTGCTCCAGCAGACCCGCCAGCATTGCGACTGGCTGGGCGTGTGCTTCCATGTCGGTAGCCAGGCCATGAGCCCGTTCGCCTATGTCCAGGCGCTCGATCGCACCCGCGCTGCAATTGCCGAGGCTTCGGTGGTGATCGACATGGTCGATGTCGGCGGCGGTTTCCCGAGCTGGTATCCCGAGCTCGAGCCTCCTCCGCTGGAGGATTACTTCCAGATCATCCACCAGCACTTCTATGCGCTGCCGATCGCCTACAATGCGGAGCTGTGGTGCGAGCCGGGCAGGGCGCTAAGCGCTGAATACTCCTCGATGATCGTGCGGGTGGAGCGTCGGCGCGGCGAGGAGCTGTACATCAACGACGGCGCCTATGGTGCGCTCTACGACGCCGCCCATGTCGGCTGGCGTTTTCCGGTGCGCGCGCTCGAGGACGATCTGCGCGATCCCGACGCGGATTTCGCCTTCTACGGACCGACCTGCGACGATGCCGATTACATGAAGGGGCCGTTCCCGCTGCCCTCGGACATCCAGGCCGGCGACTATATCGAGATCGGCATGCTCGGTGCTTATGGTGCGGCCATGAAGACCGGCTTCAACGGCTTTGGCGATGCCGAGCAGGTGATCGTCAGCGACGAACCGATGGCGAGCCTTTACGATGGCAGCCGCCAGCGGCCAGAAGCCGACAATGTGGTGAGTTTGCGTTAGTCGAGTGGACGCAATCGACGCGTTGGAGTTGTCCTACTGCCCCAGCGTCACCAGCACCTGTAGACCGCCGCCGATATCGGGGCTGCCATCGGCCAGCCCGGTGTAGCCATAACCTTGCAGCCGCAGTGCATCGGTCAGCTTGTAGGTGATGGATCCGGTCAGTTCGCTGATGTCGGGCGAAGTTGCGGTCGACCCCTCGCGCCAGTCGTAATCGAGGCCCAGCATTGCGCGGTTGGCGGAGAGATAGACGCCTGCGCCTGCGAGCCAGGTGTCACGCAGATCGAACACATCGCTCGACCCGTTGAAACGGCGGCCGCCATAGGCCGCGACGCTCATTGGCCCGATCATGTGAAGTACCTCGCCCTGCGCGGTGAAATCGGTGCTGCCGGTACCAAGGAACTTGCTCTCCGATGCGGTCGGCAGCTTGGCCTTGCCGACAGCATCGAACCACGTTCCCTCGGCGATCGGCATGGAATAGCCGGCGGTGAGCCACAGATCGCCCAGGCCGCTGCGCGAGGTCACGGCACCTCCGGGTGCGCCCGGTGTGGCGCCCCCGTCGCCAGGAATGACGCCCGAGGGGCCTTCGACGTCGAGATAGGGGATCGATGCCTTGAGGTAGAAGCTGCCGGAATCGTATTTCACGGCGAAGGGGATGGCGAGCATATCGGTGTCTTCGACATCGCCATAGTCACCCGACGAATAGTCGATCCCTGTGCTGAGCGTGACCTCACCTTGCGCACTGGCAGGCGAGGCAAGCAGTGCTAACGGCACCAGCCCGGCGACGGCCAGGGAACGATAGGCCAGGGAACGATAGGGATGTGGCATGACGAACTTTCCTGAACCCATTGGGGTCGAATGATGGGTGCCGCGCATGGACCCCAGTGATATGCGCGGCACCCTATCCAGATTAGCGAATTAGCAGTTGATCAGTTCGGCCGACCGGGCTTGTCCGGCTTCTGCGGTTTCTCGGGCTTTTCCGGGCGGTCGGGTTTGGCGGGTTTCTCTGGCTTCGCAGGGCGCTCAGCCTTTTCCAGCTTCGCGACCTTTTCCGGGCGTTCGTGGGTTACGACCGCACGGCTGCCGTCTTCCTTGGTGATCGTGTGAATGTTGCCCGAAGGCGTCTCGACGGTCTGCTGCCAACCGGTCTCCACGGTTTCGGTGACTGGCTGGCCGGCCTCGTCAACGACCGGATCGCCGTTCTCGTCGAAGACATCGCGCTCTTCGGTAATGACCTCGCGGGTAACGATCGCGCCATTGGCTTGCGTCTCTTCGACTTCGACCTCGGTTTCCGGTGCGGCTTCCGGCGCTTCCTGCGCAATAGCAGCAGCACCCAATGTGGCCACGGCGGAGATTGCCGCAGAACCCAAAATGGTAGATTTCCTCATTTGCGACCTTTCAAGTCTGAACGATTGTCGCCCCCTCGGTGACAAGTCGTGACTGTGCGATTGGCCTTAATTCCACCTCAACGGTCAAGGTTAGTGGGGTTGGGCGCACCAGGCTTGCGATGGGTCGAGAGGCGGGTTCGCGCGCCCATATCAAAGGTTAAAAGCGTTAGGCTTCCTTCAAATCCCGGTCGAGCTTGTCCGCGAGGCGCAACGCAAGCGCGACCAATGTAAATGTCGGGTTGGCCCAACCGGCAGTCGAGAAAGTCGAGCTGCCCGCGATGTGCAGATTGGCGATGCCATGAACCCGGCAATCGGCATCGACGACGCCACTTTTTGGATCATCGCTCATGCGGGTACCCCCCATGTGGTGATAGCCCGCGATGGGGTGGTTGCCGACCGTGGGATCGACCGGCCAATCGTTGCCGGCTTCGTTGATCCACTCGGTGGGAGTGACCGATCCGCGCCCCAGCCGGGACAGTTCTTCGTCGAAGATGCGTGTGAATATCCGCGCGGTGTGTTTGTCGAGCGGGTCGAGCTGCCAGTTGAGGTTGGCTTTCCGCATCCCCAGTTCGTCGCGCTCGCCCGACAGCACGATGCGGCTGTCGGGATTGGGCGCCTGCTCGCCGCGAATGATCATGTAGAGCCCTGTCATGCCCCGATTGGCCATGGTCTTCTCGACACGCTCGCGCACATTCTTGTGAAACCACGCGCGAAGCCCACGGTATATATGGTCGAGCGCGCGGCCCTTTCGGTCGGGGTTCAGTGAATGCTTGATGTCGTGATAGAGCTTGTTCCCAAGCGCGACGCCCTTCTCCGGCGGTCGTTGTAGCTTGAAGGTGACGATCGAATTGAGCGCACCTTCAGCTTCCTGCACCGCGTCGGCCATACGCAGAACAGGGGCGAGGGGCGGGCCGGAAGGCATGAAGCGTTTCTGGTAGGCAGCCCACAGGTCGAAGGGCTTGTCGGTCTCGACCTTGCCGATACGTCCGGTGGGATGTTCCATGAAAAAGCGACCTAGCTGGTCGTTCGCATTGCCGATCCCCCCTGTAATCACGTCGTCCGAAGCGAGCATCAGGCGAACATTCTCGATCGCGCCGCAGGCGATGACGAAGTGCTTCGCCTTGATTGTCGCCTTGCGCCCATCGAGCGTGCTCACATCGACATGCTCGACGCGGGCACCGTTCTCACTCGCTTGGATGCGGGTGGCATTGGCGTGGAGTAGGATGGTGAGGTTCGGGGCGTCGATCAAATCCTTGGCGCGAGAGGCGGCAAAGCGTTCAGTCGCCTCGTCGAATCGCCACAAATCGGTCGCCAGCCGTTCCGGATCGAACCCCTGGTCGGGAATGCCGCAAAGGCGATAAGCATCGTCCCAAGCGAACTCGCCGATCTCGAAGATCTCCTGCGCCTTGCGGTACCACGGCATCACGTCGTCGCGGGTGATGGGCCAGCCCGAATGCGGAACCCAGTCGCGCTTTCGGAAGTCGATTTCGTCGAGCAGCGCGCAGCGCCCACCCCAGATCGACACCGTCCCGCCGAAAAATCGCAGCCGCGCCTCGTCGAGGTCGTAATACTCGTGGCCGATGTTCTGACCCTTGTAGAGCGCCTGTGTGCGCTCTTCGAAGTCGAGACCTCCGCTCTCGGCAAGGCATACCTTGTGCCCGCCGCGCATCAGTTCGCGCGCGATAGATACGCCCGCTGCGCCCGCGCCGATGATGGCGACGTCGAATGGCTTGTCGGCGGCCTGGGGATCTTGGGCGAGGTCAGCGAGCATCGATATTCTGGTCCCACCAGATGGAGAACATGGCGATCGCGTAGAGGATGCGCCCGTGATTGGCGAGGCCTGCGCCGTGTTCGGCGAACAGCTTCTCTACCGCCTGATTGTCGAGGTAGCCCGCCTGCGATGCGCCGCTGCCGTTCCACGCTTCCTGTGCGAAGCTGCTGAAACCGCCGCTGAACCATTCGGCAAATGGGAGCTGGAATCCGAGTTTGCGATTGTCGATCGCGCCTTCGAACAGCCACGGCTCGATTGCCTTGCGCAGCGCGTATTTGCCGGTCTTGCCGTGCAGCTTCATCTCGCGCGGCATCGTAAGCGACCAGTCGACGAACTTGTGGCTGAGGAATGGCACACGCGCCTCGAGCGAATGCGCCATGCTGCCGCGATCGGTGCGGTTGAGCAGGGAAGAGGGCATGTGGACGGTAAGATCGGCCAGCATGAACTGGTCAAGCGGGTGCATGTCGCGTGCGCCCGGCCAGCCGAAATACTCGGCTTCGAGCGCGGCGAAGGGCTTCTCCGTCTCTTGCCGTTCGTAGAAACCCCGCTGGTAGAGTTCCTCGCGCACCCACGGGGTCGAAATTTGCGTACCCTGGAAAAAGCGTTGAAAATTGCTGTCGAGCATCGCCGACATGCGGAACCGGCGTGCGTTCTGGCGCAGGTAGTTGAGCCGCTTCGATCCGAAGGGAATACGTTCCAGACCTGCAATCAGTGGCGCAAGTGCGCGAAGATACGGCGCGCTGCGAGCGGCGGCGAGGGCGGTGCGCTGCCGCTTGTAACCGGCAAAAATCTCGTCCGAACCTTCACCGCACAGAACTACCTTCACGTGCTCGGCGGCGAGCTTTGACAGGTGCCACACCGGTACCGCCGCAGTGGCAGCGCAGGGCTCGTCGTGGCTCGCTTGCACCTGCGGCAGCATCATGCCTGCGTCCTGCGGCTCGAGCGGCAGGATGATGTGTTCGCAGCCGAGATGTTTGGCGATACGCGCCGCTGCGTCGGTCTCGTCGATCGAGGTGCCGGGAAAGCCCATGGTGAAGGCCTTGATCGGCGCGCTTGCATGACTCGCCATGGCAGCGACGACCGCACTCGAATCCACCCCGCCGGATAAAAATGCGCCGACCGTGACATCGGCGAGCATGTGGCGCTTGACGGTCGCCATGAACTCTTCGCGCGTCGCCTCGATCCACTGCGCCTCGCTCAGGTCGTGGCGGGCTTCGAAGCGTGGATGCCAGAAGCGCCTGATCTCGGGCTCGCCCTCAGCGCCGATGTGCAGGACATGGCCGGGCTCAAGGCTCTGGACCTCGTTCCAGATCGTACGCGGCTTGCCGATATGGCCGAACATGAAGAAGTCATGCACGCCGCGTGCGCGGATACTGAATTCGTGGCCGGGGATGGTCCGGATAGTGCGGATTTCGCTCCCCCAGGCGATTCCACCCTGCTGGAGGGAATAGTAGAGCGGCTTGATCCCCAGCGGGTCGCGCGCGAGCGTCAGCCGACGTTCCTTGGCATCCCAGATCGCAACGCCATACATGCCCTCGAGCTTCGACCAAGCGTCGTCACCCCATCGGACATAGGCGGCGAGCAGAGTCTCGGTGTCACTGTTGGTGCGAAATTTCCAACCCCATGCGTCGAGCTCAGCGCGCAGTTCAGGGTGGTTGTAAATCTCGCCGTTGTACGTGATCGCCCAGCGGCCATCTTCTGAGAAGATCGGCTGGTGCCCACCCTCAAGGTCGATGATCGAGAGGCGGCGCATTCCGAAACCGAAATCACGGTCGATGTGGACGCCGCTATCGTCGGGACCGCGGTGGATGATGGTATCGCATGCGCGGGTGATATCCGCCTGCTCGACCGGCCTGCCTTGCCGCCTGTACCATCCAGCTATGCCGCACATGGGGCGCCTAGTCGGATGAGACCAGGCGATTGGCAAGTGCTTTCTCTGAATTAGATGTCCGGCCCCAGCGGAATGGGCTTTTGCAACACAAACGACCGGGTGCACAGCTTCTGCATCACGCGAGCAGATCTGGGGTTCGGTGAATTAAATGCAATTGCGAATTAATCGCAGTAAGGTATAGTCAATTTACCCCCATTTTCTGCTACGGAGCTGTGAAATGCCGTCCCCCAAGATTGTCGTCGCCACCGATTTCAGCCCGAGGGCCGACCGTGCCATCGATCGGGCACTGCAGCTATGCCAGCAGCATGGACTTGGGTTGAAAGCTATCCACGCACTCGACCACATCGACGCCGACAAGGCCGATTGGGGCTACCTCGAAGAGCGCATGTCACGGACGGTCGGAGAAACCTCTTGCCCGACCGAATTCGAGTTCCCGGAAGGATCGCCACCCAGAGCCATTGCGCGAGCTGCGCAGTCGGATGACACATACATGCTGCTGCTGGGACCGGCGCGGTACAACACGCTCGGTGACTTTTTCCTCGGAACTGCGGTCGATTTCATTCTGCGTCAAACCGAATGCCCCACTTTGGTTGTCAAACATAGGGCTAGAGCGCCCTACGGTCATATCGTGGTGGGTACCGATTTTTCCCCAGCGTCGGCCCACGCGATCATCGAAGCCGCAAGGCTGTTTCCCGATACCCGTATCCATGTGGTTCACGCTTGGCATGTACCCTTCGCCGGATTCCAGCGGGACGAATATGTGCGGGACGAGGTGGAAGCAGGCGAGGCGAAGCGTCTCGATGCCTTTATGGCTGAGCTTGTTCAACGCTCGCCAAAGCTCGGCAATGCCACTTCGCGGCTGGTGCAGGGTGGGACGCATGAAGCCTTCGCCCGCGAGATATCGGCCCACGGACGAGATCCCTCCGCCACCCTGGTGGTTCTCGGCAGCCATGGCACTAGCGGGTTCCGCCAAGCTACCCTGGGGAGCGTGACGAGCGAATTGCTACGAACGCTGGACGCCGACGTCCTCGTGATCAACACCAGGAATGCCGAAGGCTAGCCAACGGAAGGCGCGATGCACCGTGAGATTTAGTCGAAACCCACGAACCGGACCGCTTCTTCCAGCGGTCTGCGGGTGATGTAGACCGCGTTCGCGGGAAAGTCCGGATCGGGCCATCCCATCGCCACGGCTTTCATGATGACCTGATCGTCGGGAATTCCCGCGTGTTCGCGCACGACGGGCGATTGCATGATACCCTGCGAATTGATGACGCAGCCGAGCCCGCGCGACCAGGCCGCATTGACCAGCGCGGTTGTTGCTGCGCCGCAGTCGAAGGCGCTGTCGTCGCTGTCAGCGAGTTCCTTGTCGTAGGTGACGATCACGCAGACTGGCGCGTCGAACTGGCGGAAGCCGCGCAGCACCCAATCTTGCCGCTTCTCCTTGTCGTCGCGCTCGATCCCCATTGCCTCGAACAATTGGATCGCGCACCCGATCTGCCGCTCGCGGTGGACGCCCTCAAAGGCATGTCCTCGGCGGAATTCGCGGCTGTCGGGAACGCCGGCGAGGATGTTCTCGGTATTGCCTTTGCGGATGCGGTCAAGCGGTTCGCCGGTGATGGCATGGAAATGCCACGGCTGGGTGTTCATCGAGCTGGGTGAGCGCATTGCCAACGCAACGACCTCCTCGATCAGTTCGCGTGGAACCGGCTTGTCGAGATAGCCTCTGATCGAACGACGCCCGACCACCACTTCCTCAAATGTCTGATCCGGCGATCCGCCCATGATTCCTCCCTCGGTTGCGTGTGAACTAGCGCAGGTAGGGGCGGGCGCAAAATCCGCTACGGAAAGGGCAACCACGCGAGGGCGGTCTAGGCATCGACCCATTTGCGAGCGGACTCCCGCCGGTGCGGACAGCCGGGCCAGCAACATGGCCGTTTCTTGCCTTCGAGGACTTCTTCCTTGAGCCGCGCACGGCGCTTTTCGCGGGTTTGCTCCTGCTTGGCCGAGATCGTCCAGCAGATCCATTCATTGCGAGCCAAAGGCGTGAGCCCCTGCCATTTCTCAGCCAGGGCAGCATCGCTGTCGAGAATGACCTTGAGTTCGGGCGGCGTCCTGTGGCGGAAATCGGGATTAGCGGCTTGGGCGCTCATCGCTTCCGTTAAGCCGCCCGGCGAAATTCCAGTTCGAGCCGATCCCAGATTTCGACGAGGGCATCGGTCAGCGCATCCATCATCGCTTCAGTATGCGCCGGACCCGGGGTGAAGCGCAGGCGCTCGGTCCCGCGCGGCACGGTCGGGAAATTGATCGGCTGAACATACATGCCGTACTCGGCGAGCAGGATGTCGCTGATCTTCTTGGCGCGTACCGGGTCGCCCACCATCAGTGGGACGATGTGGGTGACGCTGTCCATTACAGGGAGCCCGGCATCGCGCATCTTGGCCTTGAGCATCGCGGCGTTGGCCTGCTGCGCGTCACGCTCCTCGCTCGAACCCTTTAGATGCTTCACCGCGGCGAGCACGCCTGCAACCAGCACGGGGCTGAGCGAAGTGGTGAAGATGAACCCGGGGGCATAGCTGCGGATGCAATCGATCACGCGGGTATCGGCTGCGATATAACCGCCCATGACGCCGAAGGCCTTGCCCAACGTCCCTTCGATGATGTCGATCCGGTGGGCGGCTTCGTCACGTTCGGAAATCCCGCCGCCGTGTTCGCCATACATGCCGACGGCGTGAACTTCATCGATGTAGGTCAGCGCGTTGTATTTCTCGGCAAGGTCGCAGATCGCGTGGATCGGGGCGACATCGCCATCCATCGAATAGACGCTCTCGAAGGCGATGACCTTGGGTGTTTCGATATCCTCGGCCGCGAGCAGTTGTTCGAGGTGCGTCATGTCGTTGTGGCGGAACACGCGCTTTTCGCAGCCCGAATTGCGGATGCCAGCGATCATGCTGGCGTGGTTCAATTCGTCGGAAAAGATGATGCAGCCCGGCAGCAGCTTGGCTAGCGTCGAGAGCGTGGCATCGTTCGAGACATAGCCCGAGGTAAAGAGCAGGGCGCCTTCCTTGCCGTGGAGCTGCGCCAATTCCTGCTCCAGCTCTACATGGAGGTGGGTGTTGCCGCCAATATTACGGGTGCCGCCCGATCCCGCGCCGACATCGTGTAGCGCGTTTTCCATCGCTTCGATCACCTTGGGGTGCTGGCCCATCGCAAGATAGTCGTTCGAGCACCATACGGTGATCGGCTTGGGCCCGTTGTGGCTGTGAAAACAGCGCGCATTGGGGAAGGCACCCTTGTTGCGCATGATGTCGATAAAGACGCGATAGCGCCCTTCTTCGTGCAAGCGATCGATCGCCTTGTCGAAGATCTGTCCGTAGTTCACGCGGTCGTCCGCTTATCTGCTGCAGCCCGCGGCTGCCGTCCAAGTGGCGAGCGATTTAATCGTTCCGGTTGCATTTTGCCACCGCGATCTTTGCGAACGATTCGCGATTAGCGTTGCTGCGCAAGATCCGGTTTTGCGAGGGGAAAGGGCGGTAGCGGGCCTTCGTTCTCCTGCCGCCAGAATTCCGGGCGGACCGAGTCGATGAAAGAGGCGATCTCCTCCCTGATCTCGCGCCAGATCTCTCGCTCCCGCTGTTCGGAATCGGGGATCGTTTCGAACAGCACCGCTAAGACGGCATCGATGAGCCCCATGTACCAGTGCGGCCCGACTTCCAGCGTGTCCTGATGGTGGCAGATTGTCGTGCCCTGTTCGATCCTGACCGTCGTGGGATCGGCGGCCCAATGCATCAGCATATAGGCAGTTTCTGAAACCATCCGGCCTTCGAGTTCGGGAATGTTGTCGAGGCCGTGATGCGCAAATGAGCCGCGCGCGTCGGGACAACTGGCGTAATAGCGTTCGATCACCTCGGCGGTGATATCACCCCTCGCCTCCGCCAACCGTTCGAAGCTGCGTTCGGCAAGATCGGCGCGCTGGTGCATCAGAACCTCTCCAGCCGATCGATGCCCAAGCGGGCAAAGGCGGGTGCGAGCTTTTCGAATGACGCCGACTCGCCGGTCGTGACCGCCAGACCGGCGATGTCGGCGTCGAACTGCTGGTCGCGGGTGAGGTAGGCGATCCGCCGAGCAATCCCCTCGGCTCCGTCGACGAAGTTCACGCCTTCGCCGAAGGCCTCGCGCAATTCTTCGGTGAGAAGGGGGAAATGGGTGCAGGCGAGCACGACCGTATCGATCCGATTGCCGCTGGCCATCTCGTTCAGCGCGTCGACCGCCTGGCGAATCGCGCTCAGATCGACCGCCTCTCCGTGCAGCTTGGCCTCGGCCGCCTCGACTAGCCCGGGAGCGGCGTGACGCAGCAGTAGCTTGTCCGACGCGAACTCCGCTTCGAGGTTGTCGACATAGGCCTGGCGGACGGTCGCCTCGGTACCGAGCAGCCCGATAACCCCCGTCGCGGTGGCGAGGGCGGCCGGCTTCACCGCGGGGACCGTGCCGACGATCGGGATCTCGAGCACTTCGCGCACCATGCTGAGCGCGATCGTGCTGGCGGTGTTGCAGGCGATGCAGGCGAGGCGCGGGCGGTAACGTTCGCTCATCCGGCCGAGCAGCCCGGCGACCCGTGCGGCGATCTGGGCTTCGGATTTCGTCCCGTAAGGCAGCCCGGCCATGTCGGCTGCATAGATGACCGGCGCATCCGGCATCACTTTGCGCAGGGCGGAAAGCACGGACAAGCCACCGACACCGGAATCGAACAGCAGGATGGGGGCCGACGGGCTGACTTCCACAAAAAACTCCGTTCGGGCAGAGCCTGGCGAAGCCCTGTTCTTTTCTTTTGCTGGCAGGTCATTAGAAGAAAACCCCGCCCCTCGACAAGTTCAGGGGAACGCTAGGGGATCGCATGGACACCATTCTCGCACTGCTGCTCGGTTACGCCTTCGGCTCGATCCCGTTCGGGCTGCTGCTGACCAAGGCTGCCGGCATGGGCGATGTGCGCAACATCGGCAGCGGCAATATCGGCGCGACCAATGTCCTGCGTACCGGCAACAAGGGATTGGCGGCCGCAACGCTGCTGGCCGATTTGCTCAAGGGGTTCATCCCGGTCTGGATTGCGGCACACTATTTCGTCCAACCTGATACTATTCCCGCGGCCTATGTTGGGCCAGCTCCCGCCGCAGCATTGGGTGCGGTGCTGGGCCATTGCTTCCCGGTCTGGCTCGGATTCAAGGGGGGCAAGGGCGTCGCCACCAATGCCGGTGTCAGCTTCGGTCTCGCCTGGCCGATCGGGCTTGCCTACGCGGTCGTGTGGATCGCGGTGCTCGCGCTGATGCGGATCAGTTCGGTCGCGGGGATGAGCGCCGTGGTCGCGGCGGCCGCTGCGGCCGCACTGCTGGGCTATCCGGCCTATGCACCCGTGCTGATTGCCATCGGGTTCCTGATCATCTGGCTGCACCGGGCCAACATCGGTCGGTTGAAGCGCGGCGAAGAACCGAAGGTCGGCCGCAAAAAGTGAATTTCGAACAAAGGGGGTCGCAGCCCATTCTCTCCCAGGAAGAAGCCTTTGCGCGCATCCGCTTGCTGCGCTCACCCAATATCGGGCCGGTTAGCTATCGGCACCTGCTGGCGCGGTTCGGGACTGCAGGCGATGCGATCGAGGCGCTGCCCGATCTCGGCAAGCGGGGAGGGCGCCAGTATCGCGCCGCCGCCAGCGACCAGATCGAGCGAGAGGTCGAAGCGGTTCGCAGGGTCGGTGCGAAGTATCTCTTTCACGACCAGCCGGACTATCCCGCGCTGCTGGGAGCGCTGGAAAGCGCCCCGCCGATCCTGACCTGGCGCGGGGATCTGTCGCTGGCACGCAAACCCTGTGTTGCCATGGTCGGCGCGCGCAACGCCAGCGCGGCCGCAGTAAAACTGTCGCGCGAATTTGCCGCTGCGCTGTCTTGCGACGGCTTCACCGTGGTCTCCGGGTTAGCGCGCGGGATCGATGGCGCGGCGCATGAAGGGGCGCTCCCGGCAACCATCGGCGTCATCGCCAGCGGAATCGACATCGCCTATCCGCCGCAGCACGAGGAATTGCAGGCGCGGATCGCCAGCGAAGGCTTGCTTCTAGCGGAGCAACCGCCGGGCACCGAGCCGCGCGGCAGCCACTTCCCCAGCCGCAACCGCATCATTGCGGGGCTTGCCGCTGGAACGCTTGTGGTCGAGGCTGCGCCGAAGTCCGGCTCGCTCATCACCGCGCGTCTGGCTGGGGAGGCGGGGCGTGAGGTCATGGCGATCCCCGGCTCGCCGCTCGACGCGCGCAGCCAGGGCTGCAACCAGCTGATCCGCGAAGGTGCAGTGCTGGTCCAATCGCCCGAGGATGTCGTCGAACTGCTGTCGCGTTTCGACGGTATGCCGCGCTCGACCTTCCGCGAGGCGGCGCCAAGCTTCGATTTCGAGATGGAGGAGTTTGCCGAGATCGAGCCGGTCGAGATCGGCAATCTTCTCACCACGGCGCCTGTCGCTATCGACGAACTCATTCGCCAGACCGGGACGAGCGCCGCCGCTGTGCAGATGGCGCTGCTCGAACTTGAAATCTCCGGCGAATTGGTGCGCCATGCCGGCGGGCGCGTTTCGCTTTCAGGATAGGACAGAGGACAGACATGAACCGCAACAAGGATTTTGCTGGATTCCTCGGGCAGGCGCTTGACCTCCTTGGAGCGAATATCGCCGCTGTCCTGGTGTTCGTTCTCGTCTTGGGGGGGCTGAGTTCCTTCGGCTTGATGGCTGGATTCATCGAGGAAAGCGATACGTTTGCAAGCTTCGGATTCAGCTTCATCGTCGATGCGACCGATTCGCTGGCCAGCGTGGCCTATGAGATTGGCGTTGCGATCATAACGATCGTCGCTTCCTATTTGCTCTTGGCACGATTCCTAGAGAGCGCCGGACGCCTGCGTGACACGGAAACCCGCATTTGGGCCTATGTCGGAATGGCGATCCTGTCGGGCCTCGCGATCGCACTCGGCTTCGTGTTGCTGATCGTTCCGGGCCTGATCCTGATGGTCCGCTGGTCGGCCGCGTCCGGCTTTCTGATCGGCGCGCGCAGGGGCGTGACCGAATCGCTCGGCGCCAGTTGGGAGGCGACGCGAGGTTACAGCTGGCCCATATTCTTTGCTGGGGTCGTGCTTCTCATCGGGGTTGTGGTCGTTGGTGGAGCGCTGGGCGGTGCGGTGGGCTTTGCCGGAAACGATTTGGCTATCGCGATTGTTTCGAGTGTCGCCGAAGCAGCGAGCAGCGCGATCTTTCTCGCCTTTGGCATCGGGGTTTACCTGCTGTTGCAGGACGACGCCGAGGAAATCGGAGAGGTCTTCGCCTGAGGCTTGAAAGGTGCTGCGGCTTGTTTCGGGCGAGTTTCAGTTCGCTGCGAGGACTCGGCTTGCCAAGGCCACTTGACGAAGGTGATTCAGCGGCCCCACCTTCGCGCGTACGTACACGTATACGCGTGAAAGCGCGTTCAGAAGGACTGACAGGGGTTCAATGCAGCTCGTAATCGTTGAGTCGCCAGCCAAGGCGAAGACAATCGAAAAATACCTGGGTTCGGACTTCAAGGTCCTGGCCAGCTACGGTCACGTTCGCGACCTGCCGCCCAAGGATGGCAGCGTACGTCCTGACGAGGACTTTGCGATGGATTGGGAACTCTATCGCGACAAGCAGAGCCGCTTCAAGGAGATCGCCGACGCCGCGAAGAATGCCTCGCGCCTCGTCCTCGCGACCGACCCTGATCGTGAAGGCGAAGCGATCAGCTGGCACGTCAAGGAACTGCTAGCGAAGCGCAAGGCACTGCCGGCGAAGGTCGACCGGGTCACTTTCAACGCGATCACCAAGAATGCGGTGACCGAGGCGATGAAGAGTCCGCGCGAACTAGATACCGACCTGATCGACGCCTATCTCGCGCGCCGTGCGCTCGACTATCTGTTCGGCTTTACGCTC
Source organism: Altererythrobacter sp. CAU 1644 (assembly GCF_029623755.1). Taxonomy (NCBI): domain Bacteria; kingdom Pseudomonadati; phylum Pseudomonadota; class Alphaproteobacteria; order Sphingomonadales; family Erythrobacteraceae; genus Altererythrobacter; species Altererythrobacter arenosus. Next base: position 3,035,413 of record NZ_CP121106.1, on the reverse strand, counting down.
TCGCCCGTCTTGTGGCGCAAGCTTCCCGGCGCCAAGTCGGCGGGGCGGGTCCAGTCGGTGGCGCTGCGGCTGATCTGCGAGCGCGAGCACGAAATCGAGATCTTCCGGCCCGACGAATACTGGTCGGTCATCGCCAAGCTGGCGCATGATGGGACCGATTTCGATGCGCGGCTGGTGCGGTTCAACGGCGAGAAACTCGACAAGCTGACGCTCGGCAACGAGGGCAGCGCGATGGCGGCCAAGGCGGCGGTCGAGGGTGCGCGCTTTACCATCGAGGATATCGAGACCAAGCCGCTCAAGCGCAATCCGGCACCGCCCTTTACGACCTCGACCCTGCAGCAGGAGGCTGCGCGCAAGCTTGGCTTCTCGGCCAGCCACACCATGCGCTGCGCCCAGTCGCTCTACGAGGCAGGCGCGATCACCTACATGCGTACCGATGGCGTGCAGATGGACCCAGGTGCGATCAATGCGCTGCGCGATGCGATCGGCAGCCGCTACGACAAGAGCTACCTGCCCGAGAAACCGCGCTTCTATTCGACCAAAGCCAAGAACGCGCAGGAAGCGCACGAGGCGATCCGTCCGACCAATTTCGAGCGTGACCATGCGGGTTCGGGCGACGAGGCCAAGCTCTATACGCTGATTTTCAAGCGCGCGATGGCGAGCCAGATGTCGGCGGCGCAACTCGAACGCACTACCGTCACCCTGCGCGACCCGACCGGCCAGCACGAATTGCGCGCGACCGGCCAGGTGGTGAAGTTCCCGGGATTCCTCGCGGTCTACCAGGAAGGCTTCGACGAGAATTCGGACGATGACGAGGACGGCCTGCTGCCGACCATGCACAAGGGCGATTGCCCGCACAAGAAAGCGGTCGAGGCCAACCAGCATTTCACCCAGCCGCCGCCGCGCTATTCCGAGGCCTCGCTGGTCAAGCGGCTCGAGGAACTCGGCATCGGGCGTCCCTCGACCTATGCCTCGACCATTCAGACTCTGCGCGACCGCGACTATGTGCGGATGGAGAAGAACCGCTTCTTTGCCGAGGAATCGGGTCGCCTGCTGACCGCTTTCCTCGAGCGCTTCTTCCCGACCTATGTCGCCTATGACTTCACCGCGGGGATGGAGGACGAGCTCGACACCGTGTCGGATGGGCGTGAAGCCTACAAGGACCTGCTCGCCAAGTTCTGGAAAGATTTCAAGCCGAAGGCCGACGAGGTAATGGAGAAGATGCCCTCGGAAGTGACCGAGGTGCTGGACGAATATCTCTCCGATTTTCTCTTCCCCGCAAGCGAAGATGGCGGCGACCCGCGCGCCTGCCCGCTGTGCCGCGATGAGGGCCGCGAGGGCGGCAAGCTGGCGCTGCGTGGTGGGCGCTATGGCGCCTTCATCGCCTGCGCCAACTATCCCGAATGCAAGTACACCCGCCGCTTCGCCCAGCCGGGCGGCAACGGCAATGGCGACGATGGCGCGGAAGACGGCATCATGGGCACCGATCCTGAGACGGGCGCGCAAATCCATCGCAAGACCGGGCGCTTCGGACCATATATCGAGATGGAAGTCGATGGCGCGAAGAAGCGCGCCTCGATTCCCAAGGATCTCGACGATTTCGATCTCGAATGGGCGATCAAGTTGCTGAACCTGCCACGGATCGTGGGCGCACATCCGGAAACGGGCAAGGAGATCGAAGCGGCGATCGGTCGTTACGGTCCCTATCTGCGCCACGATGGCAAATACGGGAAACTGTCGAACACGCGCGAAGTGTTCGACGTCGGCATGAACCGCGCGGTCGATATTCTCGCCCAGGCGGCCAATCGCGGCGGGGGAGGGCGCGGCAAGGCCGAACCGATCAAGGTGCTGGGCGCGCACCCGACTTCGGGTGGCGAGATCAAGGTCATGCCGGGGCGCTACGGTCCCTATGTCACCGATGGTACGACCAACGCCACGATCCCCAAGGATGTGAAGCCCGAGGACGTGACTGAAGCGCAGGCGATCGAGCTGATCGATGCTCGCGCCGCCAAGGGGCCGGCCAAGAAGAAGCGACGGAAAAGCCCCGCGAAAAAGAAGGCGGCAAGCGCAAAGTAACCTTGTTTGCCCGTGACATATTCACTGTCGCACGTTGGCAATTAATCAAGAATTCGGCGCTATCCCATCCTCATTACTGAGGACCTATCGCGTGATCGAAATCGAAGTCCAGAACGAGACGAACCAGTCGCAGGAGCGGCTGCGTTTTGCTGCGGTCCCGCGCATCGGCGAAGGGCTTCGCCTGCGTGGACCGGATGGGATGTGGGCGAGCTACGATGTGCTCGACGTGTGGTACCAGAAGGCCGAATATGGCGATGTCTGGATACCCTATCTCCATGTCCGCATGACTCCTGGCGAAAATGGTGGCGACCTGATCGGCGATGGTTTCGACATCCAGCGGGAGCTCGAACCATTCAAAATCTGATCAAACGCAGCACCGGCCCCCACGCGGGCAAGGCCACGCCAGAGGGAGAGCGCAAGACGCTTGCCGAAAAACTGGCCGAGGCGGGCCGCGAACTGGGCGAACTCGAGGTTGCTTCCGATGAGGAGGAATTTGACGAGGATGTCGTCGATGCGCACGCGCTCGCCGACGATCCTGCTCCACCGATTGCGACCGAGTCCACACCCGCCTCCGACACTGACACTGATACTGACGCCATTGTCCGGCAGGCAAAGGCGATGCGCGACATCCATGAAACCCGTCAGGCCCGCTCCAAGCTGTGCCTGATCGTCGATGACAGCCGCGTGATTCGCAAGGTCTCGAGCAAGATCGCGGTCAGCCTGGGCTATCAGGTAATCGAGGCAGAGAACGGCGAGGAAGCACTGGCCCGCTGCAAGCAGCGCATGCCCGATCTGATCCTGACCGACTGGCAGATGCCGGTCATGGGCGGCCCGGAATTCGTCGCTGCCCTGCGCGCGATCCCCACACCGCGTGCTCCGACAGTGGTATTCTGTACCTCCAAGGGCTCGGCGAAGGATGTCCACGAGGGCATCCGGGCAGGTGCCGACGATTACATCGTCAAACCATTCGAGGAATCTGCGCTGAAGGCAAAGCTGGAAAAACTTGGCGTGGAATGAGCGGCCGAAGCCGACCCTCTCAGGTCAGCTTACAGGTTCAAATAACCCAGTCCGAGGCTGATCGACAGCGCGACCATGCTGGCGAGCAGGGCCCAGGCCGCGGGGCGCGCATTCCCTTTGCCATAGGCCAGGGTCACGCCGAGCTTGACGGTCATGTTCGCAAGGATCGTTCCGGCGATCGCAAGCGCGGCTAGCCTTGGCGCAATCGTACCCGGCTCCAACCCTCCAGCGGTAACGATGGCCGCATCTACATCCATGCTGCCCATCAGCAGCAACAGTATGGCGATCCCCTCTTCACCAAATCGCCCCTGCGCCCAGCGTGCCGCCACCGCCGCCGCCGCAACGAAGGCGACGAAGCTCAAGGCGGGGAGCAGGGCGATCGGATTGCCTGGTGGAGCCGGGCCGGTGCTGTGTTCCGCGCGGCGATAGAGCCAGTAACTGACCCCGACCCCCACGACGAGGGCCGGCGCGACCAGAACCACGAAGGGCGCGAGCAGCGGGCTCGCCAATATGGTCACTAGCACGATCACGCGCAGGTACATGACTGCCGTGGCCAGTGCGATTCCGGCGTTTTCCGCGCCTCCGCCTTCGCCCGCGCCGAGCCTCTGGGCAAAGGAGTGGGTCACTGCCGTGGAGCTGTACGCCCCCCCGATAATTGCTGTTGCGATGGTGCCGCGACGCGCTCCGAACAGGCGGTTGGCGACATAGCCGACGAAGGAGAAGCCAGTGACAATGACAACGACGAACCAAAGCGTCCGGGGCTCCCACGCGTCATAAGGTCCATACCTGCCCTCAGGCAGAAAGGGGAAGACCGCTAGCGCAATCACTGCATAGCGAGCAAAGGCGTGCACATCCGCGCGGTCGAGTGCGTCCACCATGCCGTGCAGTTCATTGCGCAACGCCAGCACAAGCGTCACTACAGCCGCCCCGCCGACGGCGAGCGCCGGTTCTCCGCTTCCACCCAGATAGCCCAATCCCAAGGTCACGATGGCGGCCGCCGCCGAGGTCGCGTCGGGCCTGCCCTCGAAATTGGTCGCGCGCGCATAGCCGATCACGACAATCGCAACGGCGCCGGCAATCATGGCCCCCGGCACGATAATCTGGCCGCTGGCGTGCATCAGGCCAGACAAGCCGGCTGCGAGGCCGAGCAAGGTGAAGGTACGGATGCCGGCAACGCGTGTGCCTTCCGCCATGTCGCGCAGTTTCCAACCCCGCTCGATCCCAATCAGCAGGCCGACCGCGAGGGCTGAACCAATCTGGAGGAGCTGGTCGAGGGCTGGCATCCCTTTCCTATCTCACAGGACGGCGCTCAGCGCACCCAGTCGAGCCCCATTTCCTCGAACACTTCCTTGTCCTCGGCCCAGTTCTCGCTGACCTTCACGTGCAGGTAGAGGTGGACGGTCACACCGAGGATTTCGCTCAACTCCGCACGTGCGGCTTCGCCGATTGCCTTGATCCGCTGACCGCCCTTGCCGAGCACGATCGGCTTCTGGCTGTCGCGTCCGACCACGATCTGCTGGTGGATTTCGAGGCTCCCATCGGGCCGATGCTTGTACAATTCTGGGCGGACGGCTGAATCGTAGGGCAGTTCCTCGTGGAGCTGCTGGTACAGCTGTTCCCGGGTGATTTCGGCGGCCAGCAGGCGTTCCGAGGCATCAGAGACCTGGTCTTCAGGATAATGCCACACACCCTCGGGCATCAGCTTGGCTAGAGCATCCTTCATTTCGGGCACGCCGTCCCCGGTCAACGCCGACACGAAAAACACCTCGGAAAACCCGATCTTCCCGGCCAGTTCTTGCGCCAGTTCGAGCAGCGGTTCTTTCTTCGCCTTGTCGACCTTGTTGAGCACAAGGATCTTGCGCTCCGGGCGCGCCGCAAGCGCTTCGAACAGCGGTTCGAGTTCGTGCCGCCGCTGCTTGATCGGATCGACCAGGAGCAACACGGCGTCGGCAGCTTCCGCGCCTTCCCATGCGGCACTCACCATTGCGCGGTCGAGCCGCCGCTTGGGCGCGAAAATGCCGGGTGTATCGACCAGGATCATCTGCGTCTGCTCATGCAAGGCAATGCCGAGCATGCGGGCGCGGGTGGTCTGTGCCTTGGCCGAGGTAATTGCGACCTTCTGGCCGACAAGCTGGTTCACCAGCGTCGACTTGCCTGCGTTGGGCGCGCCGATCACGGCGACGACACCGCAACGGGTGGCGGTGGTTTCACTCATCCAAACTGCTCCATAAAGGCTTCGGCGGCGAGCTTTTCCGCTTCCTGCTTGTTCGAGGCGGTCGCCTCGGCCGAGCCGACGTTGAGAACCGAGACTCGCACGGTAAAGCGTGCCGCATGATCGGGTCCGTCACGCGCGACGAGCTCGTATTCCGGGGGCTTGCGGCGATTGCCCGCCGCCCATTCCTGCAGCGCGCTCTTGGGGTGCTTGCGCTCGCCCAGATCACCGGCGAACACATCGGCCCATAGGCGGCGAACGAGATCGCGGGTAGGCTCGAACCCGTGGTCGAGGAAATGCGCGCCCAGCAGCGCTTCCATCACATCGCCCAGGATATTGTCGCTGTCGCGCGCGCCATCTTCGCGGGCCTGCTTGCCGAGACGGATATGGTCTGGAAGGCCGATACTGCGCGCGACGCGGGCGCAGGTCGCGCCGCTGACCAGTGCATTGAGACGCTGCGACAGTTTCCCTTCCGGCGCGTTGTTTTCCGCGTAAAGCCACTCGGCGATCGACAGGCCAAGTACCCGGTCACCGAGGAATTCAAGCCGTTCGTAATTGCGGTCTGCCTCGTAGCTGCCGTGCGTGAGCGCGGCGAGCCACAGGCGGTCGTCTTGCGGTATCACGCCCAATTGCGCGAGCCAGTCACGGGTGTCTTGCGAGATGCCGCTCATATTCCATCCGTCATCCGGTCCCAGCGCGCTGCCGAGAACCAGCTGAGAGGATTGACCCATTCGGCACCGCCATCGGTCGACCACATCACTACGGAAGCCTTGCCCACCAGATTGTCCTGCGGCACCAGCCCGATGCCGCCGGCAGGGGCGGCCGGAAAGCGGCTATCCTGCGAATTATCGCGATTATCGCCCAGCAGGAACATACGCCCCTCCGGAACGATGGCCGGGCCGTAATTGTCGGCGGGCGTCTGGCCGAAATCAAGCACTCGGTAGGTCTTGCCCGATGGCAGAGTTTCCTCGAACTGCTTGTAGCGGCAGACCGCTTCGCCCTCGATATCGCGCCCTTCCACGGCGCCCCAGGCGCATTCGGTGTTTGGTGAGACGGGGATTACGAAGTCCTCGACCCGCTTCTTGTCTACCGGCTTGCCATTCAGGATGATCTGCCCGTCGCGTAGTTCGACGGTATCCCCCGGTAGTGCGATGACACGCTTGATGTAGTCGCTGCCATCGATCGGGTGCTTGAATATCACCACATCGCCACGTTCCGGTTGGCTGGCCATGATGCGACCCGGGATCAGCGGCAGGTTGAACGGCAAGGAATAGCGCGTGAAACCGTAAGGCCACTTGGATGCGATCAGGTAGTCGCCATTCCACAGCCGTGGCAGCATACTTTCGGAAGGAATGGAGAAGGGCGAAAAGAAGAAACTGCGGAAGATCATCACCGCCAGCGCAAGCTTCAGCACGAACAGAGCGAAGCTGCCCAGGCTTTCCTTTTCCTGTGCGGCCGCTTCTGGTCGCGCAATCGTATCTTCGGTCTTTCCATCCATCGCCGACGTCCCTAGTCGCCAGTGAAGCGCCAAGAAAGGGTTTTCACGATGAGTGACGCAATCGCCAATGCCTGGGATTATCTGCGAGGATTGCCGCAGCCCACGCTTGCCGATCTGTTCGAGGACGAGGGTCGCGTTGCCGCCATGAGCGACAGGATCGAATGGCAGGCCGAAGAAGGCGACAGCGGCATCCTGTTCGATTGGTCGAAGACGCATCTGTCGGATGAATTGCTCGCAGGTTTCGAAAAGCTTGCTGATGCGACCGATTTCAGGGACAAGCGCGCTGCGCTGCTTGGCGGCGAGAAGATCAACGTCACCGAGGGGCGCGCAGCAACGCACACGGCCGAACGCGGCATCGGCGCCGCGCCGGTGGTCGAAGAAGCCATGGCGCTACACGCCCGCATGCGCATGCTGGTCGAGGCGATCCACCAGGGGGCGCTGGGCGAAATCAATCATCTGATCCACATCGGCATCGGGGGCAGCGCGTTGGGGCCGGCTCTCGCAGTCGATGCGCTTACACGCGATCTCGCGCTGGTCGATGTCCATGTCGTATCGAACATCGATGGCGTGGCGCTGGAGGCCGCCTTTGCCGCCTGCGACCCTGCGACCACTCTGGTCGCGGTTGCGAGCAAGACCTTCACCACGATCGAGACCATGACCAACGCCCAGAGCGCGCTCAAATGGCTGGAAGACAATGGCGTGACGGACCCGACAGGTCGCGTGGTGGCGCTTACCGCTTCGCCCGAGAAGGCGGTGGAATGGGGCGTCGACGAAACGCGCGTGCTACCCTTCGCCGAGAGCGTGGGCGGACGCTACTCGATCTGGTCTTCGATCGGCTTCCCGGTGGCGCTGGCGGTCGGCTGGGACGAGTTTGCCGCGATGCTGGCCGGGGCACGGGCGGTCGATGAGCATTTCCGCGACAATGACGGGCGCGCGAACCTGTGCCTGCGCGCTGCCTTTGCCGACCAGTACTACGCACGGCTGCGCGGCTGCCAGACGCGCGCGGTCTTCGCCTATGACGAGCGGCTATCGCTGTTTCCCGATTATCTCCAGCAGCTCGAGATGGAGAGCAATGGCAAGCGCGTGACGTCGGGCGGCGATCCGGTCGACGCCTCGACAGCGCCGATCACCTGGGGCGGGGTGGGGACCGACGCGCAGCATGCGGTATTCCAGCTGCTCCACCAGGGCACGCATCTCATCCCGGTCGACTTCATTGCCAGCATCGCGCCCGGCGACGCGCTCGACCCGGCACATCACCGCATCCTGTTGGCCAACTGCTTCGCTCAAGGGGCGGCGCTGATGGCGGGCGGCAACATGGCGAAGGACGGCAAGGACCCGGCACGCGCGTTCCCGGGCGACCGGCCGAGTGCGACCATGCTGTGCGACGACCTCGACGGGGCGACGCTCGGCGCGCTCATCGCCTTCCACGAGCATCGGGTATTCGCGAACGCCGTGCTGGTGGGCATCAACCCCTTCGACCAGTTCGGGGTCGAGCTGGGCAAGAAGATGGCCAATGACGTCGAGGCAGGCGGCGCGAGCTTCGATGCGAGCACGCAGGCGCTGCTGGAGACTGCGGGGTTGGGTTAGCTCTCGCAATATCGCTATCTCGGCGGCATCGACTCGTGTAATCGTCACGGTTCGCTGCAACCTTCAAGGCTCACCCACATCAATGACTGGCGATGCTCAATTGCAGCCGATCGATCGCATCCAGCAGAACCTGCTAGCGAGGGGCGAACGACGGCTGCTCAACTGGATCTGTGCAAGGATGCCGTCTTGGGTCACGCCCGATCAGCTTACCTTTGTTGGTATGATCGGGGCGGTCGCGATCTTCGCCGGCTATGTCCTGAGCAACTATGCCGAAGAATGGCTCTGGCTTGCGATCGCAGGCTACGCCATCCATTGGTTCGGTGACAGTACCGACGGAAGCCTGGCCAGGTTTCGCAGGATCGAGCGGCCTCGATATGGCTATTTCCTTGATCACAGTTGCGACGGGCTGGCGACCACGCTGCTGGTCGTCGGGATCGGATTGAGCCCCTATGTCGCTCTGGAAGTCGCGCTTGTGGCGCTTGCCGGGTACCTCTTGCTGTCGATCCACGCCTTCCTGTCGGTACGGGTTCTTGGCGAGTTGAAGCTATCCTACCTGAATGCCGGGCCGACCGAATTGCGGTTCATGCTGATCGGTCTGACCATGGCGATGTTGAACTTTGGCCATCGCGGCGATGGCTGGTTCGGTCCGATATCCGGCTTCGATATCTTTACCGGGGCGGTAGGGGCCATCCTGCTAACTCTGTTTGTCCTGCAGACAGCAGCGACAGCACGTCGGCTTGCCGTCGAAGAGCCTGCTCGCAATCATGAATGGCGGGCATCGAACTGAAGTGAGCGCCGCTCGCATTAACGGACACTAGCGACAGCAGTGAACTTCCGCCCGTCATGCGTGATGTAAGAACCGAAAGCGACGAGCGGTCCGTTCATTATTGCAGTTCGTCGAAAAGGTGTATTGCGCGCATAAGTCACGGATAGAGGGAGCGCATGAACCGAATCCCTATCCTGTTATGCGCATTGGGTTTTCTTGCGCCAGCAATGCCTGCCAAGGCCGATGAACTCATCGTCCGCGGCGACCGGCTTTTCATTCCCGTGGAGGTCAATGGTGTCGTCTACGAGGCATTGCTCGACAGCGGTGCGGAAGTGACGATCTTGGATCCTGAGGTGGCAAGGCAACTCGCGCTTCAGCCAGGCAAGTCTGCGGAGGCGCGCGGGACGGGCGCCTCCACCGTCGAGGCCGAACTTATCGAAAACCTGACCTTGCGCACCATCGGGCGCGAGGTGACGGTGCCAGTGGCCGCGATCATCGATTTGGGCGACATAGGTAAACGACTGATCGGTCGCAAACTTGCGATGATTCTGGGCCAGGAGGTCTTCGACGCCGGAAGGCTTCTGCTCAACATCGAGAAGTCGGCGATTGAATACGTCGGCCATGACCTTGAGATCCAAGGCGTTCGACTTCCCCTCAATTCGGCCAACGGTATCGAAACGATCACGGTCGAGGTCGATGGCGTAGAGGTCCAAGCTGATTTCGACCTAGGCAACGGCACGGGAATGTTGATTTCTCCCGAGCTTGCCCAACGCCTGCGACTCGATCCGGTTGGAATCGAACCTGGGGGCGGCTTGGGCGGGTCGGTCGGACGCCCGGTTGTCTTCGTTCGTGAACTCGTCGTCGCTGGCAAGACGTTCGAAAATGTCCGTGCGCACATCTCGGCGAACAATGATGCCGAGGCAAATGTCGGGGTGTCGATCCTGCGAAACTTCCAAATTGTCACGGATTTCAAGAATAAAGCGGTCTGGCTCGCACAACGAGAACATTGACTTTTTGCACTGCAGCATCCACATGCCCCCCATCGAAGCGCACGGCAGCGTGAACAGGCGGATAACGAAAACACCGCCCCGGCCGCGTTTCGGTTGATTTTCCAAGGACTTCCCTTTTCACGCGGGTCGTTTTGACACCCGCGCCGCGCGATGATTCCGCCCGGAATCCGCCACGAGGCAAGTCGCGCGCCGCATATAATGCGAGCTAGAAACTCAAAAATGACGACTACATTCGAACATCTCGGGCTGTCACAGCCCGTGCTTCAGGCCCTTGACCTCAAGGGCTACAACACGCCGACCCCGATCCAGCATCAGGCGATCCCCGCCGTGCTCAAAGGGCGCGACCTCTTGGGTATCGCGCAAACCGGTACCGGCAAGACAGCGGCTTTCATGCTGCCGTCGATCGACCGGCTGCGCGAGGCGGACAACCAGATCCCCTTCAAGAGCTGCCGCATGCTGGTGCTCGCGCCGACGCGCGAACTGGCCGGGCAGATCGCCCAGAGCGCCAAGGATTACGGCGCGCTGGCTGGCCTCAAGGTTCACAGCATCGTCGGTGGTACTTCGGTCAACAAGGATCGTAACAAGCTGCATCGCGGCACCGACATCCTCGTCGCGACGCCCGGCCGCCTGCTCGACCTGATCGACCAGAAGGCGTTCAATCTCAATGGTCTGGAAATCCTCGTTCTCGACGAGGCCGACCAGATGCTCGACCTCGGCTTCATCCACGCGCTGCGGCGCATCCACCAGCTGGCCCCGGCAGAGCGGCAGACGCTGTTCTTCAGCGCCACCATGCCCAAGCAGATCAAGGAACTGGTCGGTGCCTATTGCCGCAATCCGGTGCAGGTCTCGGTCACTCCCGCTGCCACCACGGCGGAGCGGATCGACCAGTACCTGTTCATGGTGCAGCAGGACGAGAAACAATCGCTGCTCGAAATGATCCTGCGCGAACGCCACGAAGTGCCCGGTAAGTTCGAGCGCGTGCTGGTGTTCACCCGGACCAAGCACGGCGCCGATCGCGTCGTGAAGAAGCTGTCGCAGGCCGGCATTCCCGCCAATGCGATCCATGGCAACAAGAGCCAGCCGCAGCGCGAGCGTGCGCTGGCCGAATTCAAGAGCGCCCGTACTCCGGTGCTGGTCGCGACCGATGTTGCCGCCCGCGGGATCGACATCCCGGGCGTCAGCCACGTCATCAATTACGAGCTGCCCAATGTGCCCGAGCAGTATGTCCACCGCATCGGGCGGACGGCGCGCGCGGGCAAGGATGGCGTTGCCATCGCCTTCTGTGCCGAGGACGAACGCGCTTATCTCAAGGATATCCAGCGCAACACCGACGCCGAGTTCGAGCGCCTGCCGCTGCCGGACAATTTCCGTGCCGTGGTCGAAGGTGTGGGCCCGACGAAGCGCGCGGCACCAGGTCAGCGCCAGAAGCGCGTCGAACCTAAGCCGCGGGGCAGCGCGCGCGGCGGTCAGCGTGAAGACGGTCAACAGCAGCGTTCAGCACGGCCCAAGCAGAAGCATCCTTCGCGCAAGGGCAAGCCCGCGCACGCGGGACAGGGTCGTCCCGGCGGTAACCGTAACCGTCGCGGCGGTCACGGCGGCCAGCGGCGCTCCGGCGGCGCGTAACCAAGCGCGGCCTGGCCGCGAAACTCCTGCCTGAGGCGCGTGGCGGTTGGCAATCGGTTCGCCAACCGCCATATCGCGCGTCCTCAGCAGGAGACTCATCGCATGGCCGAATACGACTACGACCTCTTCACCATCGGCGCCGGATCCGGCGGAGTGCGCGCCAGTCGCGTTGCTGCCGCGCATGGCGCGAGGGTTGCGGTGGCGGAAGAGTACCGGGTCGGCGGCACCTGCGTCATTCGCGGCTGCGTGCCCAAGAAGATGCTCGTTTACGGCGCGCATTTCGCCGAGGACCTCGAGGATGCCGAGCATTTCGGCTGGTCGATCGAAGGCAAGAGCTTCGACTGGATCAAGCTGCGCGACGCAGTGCTGAAGGATGTCGACCGGCTCGAAGGTCTCTACACCCAGACGCTCGGCAACCACGAGGTGACGATCTTCGACGAGCGCGCCGAGATTGCCGGCGACCACGAGATCACGCTCGCCAGCGGCAAGAAGGTCACCGCGAAATATATCCTCGTGGCGACGGGCGCTCAGCCTGCACGGCTCGATTTCCCCGGGGCCGAGCACGCGATCACGTCGAACGAAGCCTTCCACCTCGACAAGGTGCCGGAGAAGATCATCATCGCCGGCGGCGGCTACATCGCCAATGAATTCGCGGGAATCTTCAACGAGTTCGGCAGCCAGGTCTGCATCGTCAATCGCTCCGACGTGCTTCTGCGCGGCTATGACGAAGCGCTGCGCGATCGCCTGCTGCAGATCAGCCTGATGAAAGGTATCGAATTCAAATTCAACACCAGGTTCGAAAGCATCGAGAAGACCGACGACGGGCGCTTCAAGGTCAAGCTGACCGGCTGTGACGAGGAAATCGTCGACCAGGTGATGTTCGCGACCGGCCGCCTGCCCAATACCAGGGGCCTGGGGCTCGACACGGTCGGCGTCGAACTGGGCGAGAAGGGCGAGATCAAGGTCGACGAGTTCTCGCAAACCAACGTCGATTACATCTATGCGGTGGGCGATGTGACCGACCGCGTCCAGCTGACCCCGGTCGCCATCCGCGAAGGGCAGGCATTTGCCGACACGGTCTTCGGCGACGGCGAGCCGCGCGCGGTCGATCATTCCTGTATCCCGAGCGCGGTCTTCAGCCACCCGCCGATCGCCTCGGTCGGCATGACCGAGGGCGAGGCGCGCAACCAGCTGGGCTCGATCAAGGTTTATCAGTCGGACTTCCGCCCGATGAAGAACGTGCTGGCAGGTCGCAACGAGCGGTCGTTGTTCAAGGTCATTTGCGATGCGGCTGATGACCGGATCGTGGGCATCCACATGATCGCGCCCGAAGCGCCCGAGATGATGCAGGCGGCAGCGATTGCGGTGAAGGCTGGGCTGACCAAGGCCGATTTCGATGCCACCACCGCGATCCACCCGACCATGGCGGAAGAGCTGGTGCTGCTGCGCTAGCGCAGGCGTGCGGGCGATAGCTGCTCGGCGGTGACGGCTACTGCTGACAATTCGTCCGGCCAATCGCCCCTGGTGGCGAGCGCCTCCACCGCCAGCGACATCGCAGGCGATGTCTGCAATCCGAACCCGCCCTGTCCAGCGAGCCAGAAGAATCCGGGGGCTGAGGGATCGAAACCGGCGACCGGCAGCCTGTCGGGCGCAAAGCTTCTGAGGCCCGCCCATTTGCTGGCGATCCGTCGGATTTCCAGCGTGGTCGCTTCCTCGACCCGCCATGCAGCAAGCGCGACGTCCTCCTCTTCGGGTTGGGCGTCGCAGGGCTCGCTTGCGCCTTCGTCCATCGGGCAGGCCAGCAAGCGGCCTCTTCCCTCCGGCTCGAAATAGAATCCTGAGCCAACTGTCTTGGTGAATGGCCAGGAGGAGACGTCCAACCCCTCCGGAACATCGAAGGTTATGACCGTGCGGCGTAGCGGACGGATACCGATCGGTGCCACTCCGCCCAGCGCGGCAACCTTGTCGGCCCATGCGCCAGCAGCATTGATCACTGCGCCCGCCGAATAGCTCTGCGATGGCGTGTCGATGGTCCATCGATCGCCCTCACGGCGAAGCCCTGTGACCTTTGCATCGACGGCCATCGTGCCGCCACGGTCGCGCAAGAGGCGGCGATGCCCTTCGAGCATGGCATGCGCATCGAGCTTGCGCGCCTCGGTGTCGAGCAATGCGCCGACGAGGGCACCATTGCCGGTATTGAGGGCCGGGACAATTTCTCGTGCTTTTTCGGCGGTGATCCGCCGGACGTGCGGTGCCCAAGCGCGATAGGATTGCTCGACCTCATCGAGCTTCCTTTCCTGCCCGGCGAGGCCGATGAACATGGCCGGGTGTCGTTTCGCCGCAGGCTCTTCGAGAAAGGGCATGCTCGCCGCTGTGAGCGCGCGGACGAGCGCGCTGTCCATGTCGAAATGTGCGAAGGCTGCGCTGCGCCCGGAAGAATGGAACCCGGGCGCGCTTTCGGACTCGCACACCGCGACGGACCCGTGCTGCGCCAAGTGCGCGGCCGCCGAAAGCCCGGCAATACCCGCCCCGATGACGAGGAAATCGACCCTGTCCATTCCAACTCCGTTGCCGCTTGCAACCGAACATCGTAAGCTCTCGCCAGAGGAAGGGAGAGATCGGATGGCGGGAACAATACTCGTTACTGGCGGCACGGGCTATATCGGCGGCGAGGTCATCGACCAATTGCTTGCGGCCGGAAAGGCCGTTCACACGACAGTGCGGAACAAGAGCAAGAGTGAGCCCAAGCTACGCGAGCGCTGGCCCGCAGCTGGCGATCGGCTCAAGGTCTTCCAGGCCGACCTGATGAGCGATGACGGTTGGGCTGAAGCTACCGCCGGTTGCGACGCGGTCGCCCACGTTGCCTCTCCCATTCCGGCTGCACCGCCCAAGCATGAAGACGATCTGATCGTGCCCGCGCGCGAGGGCACCTTGCGGGCCTTGCGCTTTGCGAAACAGGCCGGCGTGAAGCGGTTCGTCCAGACCAGTTCGATGGCGGCAATCGCCTATGGTCGCAGCGAGAAAGTCTATTCGGTCGATGAAAGCGACTGGACCGACATTTCGCACCCCGATGTCTATCCTTATGTGAAGTCGAAAACGATCGCCGAGCGCGCAGCGCGTGATTGGGTGGCGGCCGAAGGCGAGGATATGGAATTCGTCTCGGTCAATCCCAGCATGGTGCTCGGTCCGGTGCAGAGTGCTGATTTCTCGGCCTCGGTCGAAGCCATCAAGCAATTGCTCGACGGATCGGCACCCATGGCACCTGACCTCGGTTTCGCGGTGGTCGACATTCGGGACATTGCCGACATTCACGTGAGATGCCTCGAGGAGCCGGGCCTTGCGGGCGAGCGATTCCTCGCCGCCGGGAAATTCATGAAGTTTCTCGAAATCGGCGAGGTCTTGCGCGCCAACCTGCCGTCAGAACATACCCGCAAGGTACCCACGCGGAGGATGCCCGACTGGATAGTGCACTTCCTGGCGCTGTTCAATGCCGGCATTCGCTCGGTGAAGAGCGAGCTTGGCAAGACCCGTCATGCCGACGCGAGCCATGCGTTGAAGCGACTGGGCTGGAAGACGCGCAACGAGGAGGAAACCATCGTCGAGTGCGCGAAAAGCCTGATCGAGCACGGGGTGGTGAAAGTCTGATGGACGTCGCGGGCAAGTCTGTCCTCCTCACCGGGGGCAGTTCGGGGATCGGGCGGGAGATCGCGAGGCAGTTGAAGGCGAAGGGCGCCAAGGTCGCGGTAACCGGCCGCGACAAGGAGCGGCTCGCCGCGATGCGCGACGAAGGGTTCGAAACGATCGAGGCGCGGTTGGGTAACGCCCATGATGTCGACGGGTTGGTCGCCGATCTCGGTACCCGCGACATCGACATCCTCATCAACAACGCCGGGCAGGGGGTCGATCATGATTTCCGCGTCGGTGCTCCCGACCCCGATGCGACTGACGCGTGTATCTATGCCAATCTCCACGCGCCAATCCGCCTCATCACCGCATTGATGCCGCGCTTGAAGGCAAGACCCGAGGCAGCCATCGTCAACGTTACCAGCGGGCTCGCCATCGCTCCCAACGGGCGCAGTCCGGTCTATTGCGCGACCAAGGCCGGACTGCGCAGCTACACCCAGTCACTTCGCGAACAGCTATCCGGGACCGGGGTTCACGTAATGGAGGCGCTGCCGCCGCTGGTCGAGACCAACATGACCGCCGGGCGGGAGGGCAAGATGATGGCGCCGCAGGATTGCGCGCGGCAGATCGTCGATGCCATCGAGCGCGACAGGCCGGAGGCAAATGTAGGCCAGGTCAAGCTGTTGCGGCGCATATATTCGATCTCTCCGGCTTTGGCGCGCCGGATCATGCTGCGCTTCTAGGCGGACTAGCTGAAACCGTAGGGGACGACCCCGCGCCGGTCGGGATCGACTTCGATGGCGCGATCGCTTGGCGGAAAGGCGCGCTGGTCGCAATCCGGCCGCGGGCAAATGCGACACGAAACGCCGATCGGCGTTGCGCTCCGGCCAGAGGCTAGGTCAAGGCCATCGGCATAGATGAATTCTCCGGCGTGTTCGGTCTCGCAGCCGAGCGCGACGGCGTAGCGGCGCGGCGCTCGGGTGAAGCTTCCCGACGGCTTGACCAGCCCTTTCGCCATCGAGACATAGCGCAAGCCATCCGGCGTCTCGGCCAGTTGCACCAGGATGCGGTCGGGGATCGCCACCGCCTCGTGCACGATCCATAGCGGGCAGGCGCCGCCAAACCGGGCGAACTGGAGGCGGGTCGCGCTGTGGCGCTTGGTGATATTGCCCGCCATGTCGACCCGGCAGAAGAAGAACGGCACACCGCGCGCACCGTCGCGCTGGAGCGTCGACAGGCGGTGGCAGGTCTGCTCGAAGCTCGTGCCGAATTGCTGCGCCAGTTGGTCGATATCGTGGCGCAGCTCGCGCGCGGTGCGGCGAAATTCCTCATAGGGCATCAGTAGTGCCCCAGCCGTGTAATTGCACAATCCGGCGAAGAGTAGCTGACGCGACGCGGCGCTGCGCAGCCGTGCAGATTCGACCACCGCAGTGATCTCGTCGTGCAGCGCCAGCGAGGCAAGCTGGTGGGCCAGCTGGAAGCGCTGGCTTTCGGTCGGCTGACCCGGATCGACCGTCAGGTGGCCCATCTCCGGATCGAATGTGCGCAGCCCCGACTGGCTCGAATAGATCAGCGAGATCGACAAGGCATTGCGCAAATGGCTTTCGAGCGCGGCAATGTCGGGGGAGGGGGCGCCCCTGCGCAACCGGCGCGAAAGGCTTTCCGCCGCCCGATCGAGTGGGTCGACGTAGTTGTTGGCGAGATGGAACCAGTCGCGGACTTCTTCCCACGGCAGGCGGGCGCCATCGACATTGTCGGCCGTCAGCGCTTCGTCGAACATCTCCAGCCGCTGGCCGCTGCGGCGATAGGCGGCATGCAGCGCGACGAACCTCTGCGCGAGGAGGGGCTGCTGTTCCGCCATGCGCGCCAACTGGTCCGCCGGGATCTCGCCATCGAACAAGGGATCGGCCAGCGCCTCGCGCAGCGATGCGGCGAGCCGGCCCATGTCGTCCGCTTCGAGGTCGGGCCAGTCGAGCGGAAATTGTTGCGACAAGCGTTCGAGCAATGCTGGATTGAGCGGCCGATCGTCGCTCTCCAACTGAGAAAGGTAGGGCGCGCTGATGCCCAGGAGTCCGGCCAAGTCGGATTGCTTCAGGCCGCGTGTCTCGCGGAGTTGGCGCAGTTGCGCACCGGCAAAGATCCTGCGTTTTCCAGCCATTGGGCTAACATAGTTTGCAAAGTTGAGCTTTGCAAATTTGCAACTTTACATTGGCTTTTCGGGCGTTTTCGCTGCAAGGGCAAGGTTTGCATGATCAATTGCAGGGGTTGGGATGTCTGCGAATATCGCTGAAATGGAACGCCGTCGTGCCGCAGCAACGCTGGGCGGGGGCGAGAAGCGCATTGCGGCTCAGCACGCCAAGGGCAAGCTGACCGCGCGCGAGCGGCTCGACGTGCTGTTGGACGAAGGCAGCTTTGAAGAACTCGACACCTATGTCGAACACGATTGCGTCGATTTCGGGATGGATGCGCAGAAGATCCCCGGCGATGGCGTGGTCACGGGCAGCGGCACGATCAACGGGCGGCTGGTGTACGTCTTCAGCCAGGATTTCACCGTATTCGGCGGCTCATTGTCCAAGCGGCACGCCGAGAAGATCTGTAAGGTGATGGAGAGCGCGATGCGATACGGCGCTCCCGTGATCGGCCTCAACGACAGCGGCGGCGCGCGCATCCAGGAAGGCGTGGCCTCGCTCGGCGGATATGCCGATGTGTTCCAGCGCAACGTGCTGGCGAGCGGTGTCGTGCCGCAGATCAGCCTCATCATGGGCCCGTGCGCGGGTGGGGCGGTCTATTCGCCCGCCATGACCGACTTCATCTTCATGGTGAAGGACAGCTCCTACATGTTCGTGACGGGGCCGGACGTGGTGAAGACCGTCACCAACGAAGTCGTAACCCAGGAAGAGCTGGGCGGTGCGGTGACGCATACCACCAAGACGAGCGTTGCCGATGTCGCATTCGAAAACGACATCGAAGCGCTGATGGCGACGCGCGATTTCTTCGACTACCTGCCGCTGTCGAACCGCGAGGAAGTGCCCGAGCGCCCGACCTCGGACCCCTTCGACCGAGAGGAAGCGAGCCTCGATACGCTGATCCCCGACAATGCCAACCAGCCCTATGACATGCACGAGATCATCAGGAAGACGCTGGACGAAGGCGACTTCTTCGAGGTCCAGCCCAACCACGCCGCCAACATCATCTGTGGTTTCGGCCGGGTCGAAGGGCGCACCGTGGGCGTTGTGGCGAACCAGCCGATGGTTCTCGCCGGCGTGCTCGACATCAACTCGTCCAAGAAGGCCGCGCGTTTCGTGCGCTTCTGCGACGCCTTCGAGATACCGATCCTGACCTTCGTCGATGTGCCCGGCTTCCTTCCCGGCACGGCGCAGGAGCACAATGGCATCATCAAGCACGGCGCCAAGCTGCTCTTCGCCTATGCCGAGGCGACCGTGCCCAAGATCACCGTCATCACCCGCAAGGCCTATGGCGGCGCCTATGATGTGATGGCGTCAAAGCACCTGCGCGGTGACCTCAACTACGCCTGGCCCACCGCCGAAATCGCCGTGATGGGCGCAAAGGGCGCGGTGGAGATCATCTTCCGCCAGGACCGTGACGATCCAGACAAGATCGCCGAGAAGACCAAGGAATACGAAGACCGCTTCGCCAATCCCTTCGTGGCGGCGCAGCGCGGCTACATCGACGAGGTGATCTACCCGCACTCGACCCGCCGGAGGATCGCGCTGGGCCTGCGCAAGCTGCGCGGCAAGCAGCTCGAGAACCCGTGGAAGAAGCACGACAATATTCCGCTGTGAGCAGACTTGGCTATCGTGATTGGACGGTCATTTGGGCGGTCGGTTTTTTTATCCTGACGCTCTTCTTGGCTGTGTTCTTACCTGAGAGCGGAGGACGGTATTCGCTAAAGAGCGGTGGCGACTTGAATTGGCGTGGTTGGGCAGTTGTTCTCGGTTCACTCTGGCTGCTTCTCTTTGGACTCCCCCATCTTTGGCACGTTATTGTCCGACGACTGGCCTTGGAAGTCGATCAAGGCGAATTGAGGATTTGGATGATCCCCTATGAACGAATCCCGCTTGGTGAGATCTCGCGGATAGAGGTTGGCGATGGAGCCATCGACATATTTCGGCACGGCAAACCGAAGCGGCGGATAAACGCTCGAGTCTTGAACCAGCCGAGAGCATTCTTTTTCGACGAGGTTCGATCTCGAATGACGAATAGAGACTTAGTGCAGGAAAAATAGGTGCAGACATGAAACTCGGCCGTCTCAACCACATCGGCGTCGCCACGCCCTCGATCGAGGAATCGCTGCGCTATTACCGCGATGTCATGGGCGCGACCTCGTTCCACGAGCCCTTCGATCTCGAGGCGCAGGGGGTGAAGGTCTGCTTCGTCGACACGCCGGGCGAGAACGGGACGCACGGCACGCAGATCGAACTGATCGAGCCGCTGGGCCCAGATAGCCCGCTGACGGGCTTCCTCGAAAAGAACCCGTCCGGCGGGCAGCACCATCTCTGCTACGAGGTCGAGGATATCGAGGATGCGCGCACCTGGTTCGAAGGGCTGGGCAAGCGCATTCTCGGCCCGACGCGGATTGGCGCGCATGGCACGCCGATCTTCTTCCTCCACCCCAAGGACATGATGGGTCAGCTGACCGAAATCATGGAAACGCCGAAGGACGATGCGCACTGGTCGAACTGACCACCCCCTAGCGCAATGGACAAACCGATGACCGACACCAATAAATCCGGCCCAACCCCAGCAGACTGGAACGCCCTTGCCGAGAAGGAAGTGAAGGGGCGCGACCTGACCTGGGCCACGCCCGAAGGCTTCGATATCAAGCCGCTCTACACACAGGATGATACCGCCGACCTCGATCCCGGCCTGCCCGGTTTCGCGCCTTTCACGCGCGGGGTGAAGGCGAGCATGTATGCGGGCCGCCCGTGGACGATCCGGCAATATGCGGGCTTCTCCACGGCGGAAGAGTCCAACGCTTTCTATCGCCGCAACCTCGCCGCCGGGCAGAAGGGCCTATCGGTCGCTTTCGACCTTGCCACCCATCGCGGTTACGACAGTGACCACCCGCGCGTCGTCGGTGATGTCGGCAAGGCCGGCGTCGCGATCGACACTGTGCGCGACATGGAAATCCTGTTCGACCAGATCCCGCTCGACGAGATGTCGGTTTCCATGACCATGAACGGCGCGGTGATCCCGGTGCTCGCCTTCTTCATCGTTGCAGCCGAGCGGCAGGGGGTGAGCCAGGATCAGCTCGACGGGACCATCCAGAACGACATCCTCAAGGAGTTCATGGTCCGCAACACCTATATCTACCCGCCCGAGCCGAGCATGCGGATCGTTTCGGATATCATCGCATACACCTCGGCCAACATGCCGAAATTCAACAGCATTTCGATCTCGGGCTATCACATGCACGAGGCCGGAGCGACGGCGGTGCAGGAGCTTGCCTTCACCATCGCCGACGGCAAGGAATACGCCCAGCGCGCCATGGCTGCGGGGCTCGATATCGATGCCTTTGCTGGTCGTCTGAGCTTCTTCTTCGGTATCGGCATGAACTTCTTCATGGAGATCGCCAAACTGCGCGCGGCGCGGACGCTGTGGTACCGCGTGATGGCCGGCCTCGGCGCACAGAGCGAACGTTCGAAGATGCTGCGCACCCACTGCCAGACCAGTGGTGTCTCGCTGCAGGAGCAGGACCCCTACAACAACGTCATCCGCACGACCGTGGAAGCGATGGCGGCGACGCTGGGCGGCACGCAGAGCCTCCACACCAATGCGCTCGACGAAGCGATTGCGCTGCCGACCGACTTTTCCGCCCGTATCGCGCGCAACACCCAGCTGGTGCTTCAAGAAGAAAGCGGAATCACCAATGTCGTCGATCCGCTCGGTGGCAGCTATTACATCGAGGCGCTGACCGCGAAACTGGTCGAGGAAGCCGAAGCGCTGATCGCCGAGGTCGATGCGGCGGGCGGGATGACCGCCTATGTCGATTCCGGCAAGCCCAAGGCGGCGATCGAGATGGCCGCGGCGGAGAAACAGACCAGCGTGGACAAGGGCGATACGGTGATCGTCGGCGTCAACAAGTACCGGCTCGCCAAGGAAGAGCACCTCGACACGCTCGACATCGACAACCACGCGGTGCGCGAGGCGCAGATCGCCCGGCTCAAGCGCGTGCGCGAGACCCGCGACGAGGAAGCCTGCCAAGCCGCGCTGAAGGCGCTGACCGAGGCGGCCGCCTCCGATCCGGTCGCGCATCGTGCAGCGCTCAGCGACGGGCGCGATGAGAAAGGCATTCCCCTGCCGCCTTCGGTACTGGCCGAGATGCAGGGCAAGGGCGATATCAACCTGCTCGCGCGCGCGGTCGAGGCTGCGCGCCACGACGCGACGCTGGGTGAAATTTCCAAGGCGATGGAAGAGGCCTTCGGGCGTTACGACACCATGCCCCGCCCGGTGCGCGGGGTGTATGAGAAGGCCTATGCCGAGGATGCCCGGTACGCACAGGTTGCGCGCGGGGTCGAGGCGGTCGAGCGGCGGCTGGGCCGCAAGCCCCGCATCATGGTCGCCAAGATGGGCCAGGACGGGCACGATCGCGGCGCCAATGTGATCGCATCAGCCTTTGCCGACATGGGCTTCGACGTAATCGCCGGGCCGCTGTTCCAGACACCCAAGGAAACCGCGAAGATGGCGCTCGAAAACGAGGTCGACGTGGTCGGCGCATCGAGCTTAGCCGCCGGGCACAAGACGCTGATCCCCGAACTGATCGACATGCTGCGCGCCGCCGGTCGCCCCGATATCAAGGTCACCGCCGGCGGAGTGATCCCACCGCAAGACTATGATTTCCTGCGCGAAAAGGGCGTACAGGGCATCTACGGCCCCGGCTCGAACGTGGTCGAATGCGCTGCCGATATCCTGACTTTGCTTGGCCACAACATGCCGCCTGCGGGCGATGAACTCGACGAGGCTGCCGAATAATGTTCAAGAAAATCCTCATCGCAAACCGTGGCGAGATCGCCTGCCGAGTCATCAAGACCGCGCGTCGCATGGGTATCCAGACCGTTGCGGTCTATTCGGATGCCGATGCCCGCGCGCCCTTCGTCAAGATGGCGGACGAGGCTGTCCATATCGGCCCGCCACCCGCCGCCGAAAGCTATCTGATCGCCGACAAGATCATCGAGGCCTGCAAGCAGACCGGCGCTGAGGCGGTGCATCCGGGCTATGGCTTCCTCTCCGAGCGTGCGAGCTTCGTCGAGGCGCTGGAGAAGGAAGGCATCGCCTTCATCGGCCCGCCGGTGAACGCGATCGCGGCGATGGGCGACAAGATCGAGTCCAAGAAACTCGCCAAGGAAGCGGGCGTCAATGTCGTCCCCGGCTTCGTCGGCGAGATCGAGGATACCGACCACGCCGTGCGGATCTCCGAAGAGATCGGCTATCCGGTGATGATGAAGGCCAGCGCCGGTGGCGGGGGCAAGGGCATGCGTCTCGCGTACTCGGAAAAGGACGTGCGCGAAGGCTTCGAGGCGACCAAGCGCGAGGGGCTCAACTCCTTCGGCGACGACCGTGTCTTCATCGAGAAGTTCATCGAGGATCCGCGTCATATCGAGATCCAGATCCTCGGCGACAAGCATGGC